>JALOOE010000091.1 GCA_025454565.1 Anaerolineae bacterium | reverse complement strand
GAAATGAAGGTGAAGGTCATCCTGGTCGTTGGTTGGGTCGCGATGATCGTGGCCGGGTGTGTGGCTCCGCCTGCGGCAAGCTCACCGCAGGGCAACGGAAAGGGTGCTAGCGCCGCGAAGGTCCAACCCACCGACGTCTGGGCGCGGGCCGCAGCCACGGGCAACAGCGCCGCCTACATGATCCTGCGCAATAGTGGCGACACTGCCGACCGGCTCATCAAGGCCGAGAGCGATGCGGCGAACGCGGTCGAGTTGCACAAATCGACCATGGAGGGCGGCGTGATGAAGATGGCGCCGGTGGAAAACATCGAGGTTCCGGCCAAAGGCCAGGCGAAGCTTGAGCCCGGCGGTCTGCACGTGATGCTGATCGGGCTGAAGCGCGAGCTCAAGGCTGGAGAGAAGATCAAGCTCAAGTTGCAGTTCGAGAAGGGGGGGATGCAGGAGATCGAGGCGGAGGTGCGCAAGCCGTAACGCGCGCTTTCACGTCGCGTCGCTTCTCTCAACGACGGGTTTGAGTAACAAAACACACAGACGCGTTCTCGTGATTGACACTATCGTGAATCGGGATATAATCTCCTCAGTATCCTGTTGGTTTGTACGTAGCCCCGCGTTGCCCTTGTCTTTGGAAGGGCGTTCGCTGTTGTTCATCTGGCGACCCACCCATAAGCCAGGTAATACCCGATAGGAGGAATCATGCTACAACGCCTTGATAAATGGCTGAAAAAGAGTAAATGGCGCTGGTTGCTGCTCATCGTCAGTGCGCTCTTTGTCTTCTGGATCTTCTTCATGGGGTCTGTGACGTTGATGGACTGGTCGGAATCCAGCGAGTTCTGCTCATCCTGCCATGTCATGTCTCCGGAACATACCGCCTACAAAAACTCCCCGCACGCGAAGGTAGAGTGCGGCACCTGCCACATCGGGCCAGGCGCGTATCATGCGTTCGAGGCGAAGGTGCGCAGTGCGCACTACGTGTGGTCCTACCCGCTCAATCTATTCGAGAAGCCGATCCCATCGCCGATCACCAGCCTGCGTCCCGCGGAAGTCGTCTGCGAGCAGTGTCACTGGCCGGAGAAGTTCTACGATGATCGGCTGGTCGTCAACCAGGACTACGCCCAGGATGAGAAGAACAGCCTCACCGAGACTGCGCTGGTAGTGAATACCGGCGGCGGGCCGAGCGAGCTCGGTCAGGGCCGCGGCATCCACTGGCACATCGAGAACCCGGTCTACTACATCGCCACCGACGAGAAACGCCAGGATATCCCGTGGGTACAGGCCACATTCAACGGCATCACGACCACGTACCTCGCCGCCGACTCCAACCTGACGCCCGAAGCGATTGCCAAGGCCGAGAAGCGGAAGATGGACTGCATCGACTGCCATAACCGCGCCAGCCACCACTTCCGCAACCCGGACGACGCGTTGAATGAGGCGTTGGCGCTGGGCCAGATCGCCTCCGATCTGCCCTACATCAAGCGAGAAGGCGCCAATGTGCTGATGAAGAAGTATGCGACCGAGGAAGAGGCCGCCAAAGCCATTGCCGCTGTCGAGGACTTCTACAAAACCAGCTACCCGAGCATCTATGCCAGCCGCAAGGCCGACGTCCAGCAAGCGGTTGCCGGCCTGCAAGCCATCTTCGACAAGACCCAGTTCCCCTTCATGAACCTGGATTGGAAGTCGCACACCAACAACATCGGACACCAGGACTTCCCCGGCTGCTTCCGATGTCACGACGGCAAACACCTGAGCCAGGATAACCAGGCCATCCGCCTGGAGTGTAACGTCTGCCACAGCATCCCGCAGGTAGCCGATCCGGGCAAGCCAATCCCACCGATTGAGGTATCTACGGCCAAGGAGCCGGCGACGCACAAGAGCACCACCTGGCTCGCAGAGCATCGCTACAAGTTCGACGCCACCTGCGCCCAATGTCATACGGTGGACAATCCGGGCGGCAAGGACAACAGTAGCTTCTGCTCCAACAGCGCGTGCCATGCCACCGAGTGGGTCTACGCCGGGCTGGATGCGCCCAAGGTACGCCAGCTTAGCGCACCGCCGAAGGTGCCAGGCACGGGCGCGCCGAAGCCGATCCCGCATCCGGTCGGACAACGCACGGATTGTCTGGCGTGCCATGCGGCTGGCAAGGTGCAGCCGTACCCCGAGAATCACGCCAGCTTCAAGATCGACATGTGTACGCAGTGCCACAAGCCCACGTTGCAGGAGCCGGCGGCGCCCGGCGCAGCGGCAACCGCACCATCTGTCGCCACTCGGCCCGCTGCGGCTACCGCAGCTCCGACTGCCGCAGCCACGCCCACCGCAGTGGCTACCGCGGCTGCGGCGACCACGGCGCCGCCCCAAGCCACGGCGACCTCGGCATCAGCAGGTGGGTCGCCCGCGATCCCGCACGCCATCGATGATCCGGTGCACAAAGATTGCACCCTCTGTCATGGTCAGGGCAAGACGAAGCCGTTCCCGGCCAACCACACCAGCTTCCCGGTAGATATCTGTGTGAACTGCCATAAGCCGGCGCAGCAATCGGGTACTGGGAGTGCACCTACCGCGGCGCCGACTGCCAGGGTTGCAGCGACCGCCACGGCCGCTGCGCCAAGCGCGGCTGCGACTGCCGTGCCAGCGACGCCGGCCGTAGCAGCGCCGGCCGCTGGCGGACTGAAGCCGATCCCGCATGAGCTGGCGGGTCGGGACAACTGTCTGTTATGCCACAACCCGGAGGGAGGCGTGAAGCCGGCGCCGAAGGATCACGCAGGGCGAACGAACGAGCAGTGCCAGGCCTGCCACAAACCGAAGAGCTGAGGTGGCGGGCAGTTTGGCCTCGCTCCGAGCGAGGATTGCAAAAAAGCAACCGGCGCCTCGACGAGGCGCCGGTTGTCGTTTCATGCCGAATCTGTGTGGATGCTACCTGGCTGTATGGTAGTTCCTGGCCAGCGCCTTGAGTTGCTCGTCGGATTTCGCCGATGCCTTGCCGCCCTGCACATGGCAGTGCTTGCACGCAAAGTCGAGGCCTATCTGCGAGTTGGCTGTCTTGCCATCGGCGCTCAACGAGCTCAGCGAGTCGGCGTCGATCGCCATCAGATGCGTGCGGATGTCGCCGGTGAACTTCGCCGCGTCGCCCCAGGCAGTCTTCACGATGCGTGGCATGTGGCACTCGATGCATGTGAGCTTCGCCGCTGAGTGCGCGGCCGATTGCAGCTTGGCCTCTTGGAAATGGCAACTCTCGCACTTAGTGCGCGTGGTCGGCTGCTGGGCCTGGCGCAACTGGACGACACCTTGATGCGGGTTGTGGCAGATCACGCAGTCGATGGTAACGTGCTTGCTCTGGAACTGCTCCTCGTATTGCTCGTGATGCTCGATAAAGCCGTCCTTCGCGTTCACGCTCTCCACCGCGTCGCGGCGATGGCATTTGCCGCACGCTGCGCTGTCGCGGTCGATCTTCATCCCCACCCCGCGTGGGTTCGCGGCGTGCTGGCTGCCTGGGCCGTGGCATGCCTCGCATTGTACACCCGGTTCAGCCCAGGCCCCGACAATGCCGGGGAGCTGATCCTGCTTACCCTGCGGCGTATAACCCGTGGTGTGGCACGAGCCGCAGTTGTACGGGAGCTGTTTGACGCCGGCGTTGTACGTCGTCCAGCCGGCCTCCTTGCCGACGTTCGGGTTGGCGAAATTGAACTGGTTCAAGTACTTCGTATCGCTGATGGCCTGGGTTGTGGTCATCCAGTCGGTGATTATATACCCGTCTTTGTTCATGAAGCGGGCTTTCCAGTGGTAGCCGCCGATGACGTATGAGATATCTTTCCACTGATAGCCGGTTGGCGGTCTGGGGATTTCGGTGAACGGGTATTTGGGAGGCTTGCCGTCCACTACTTTGTTGAGCTTCCAGGGATGCCCCGACTTCATGAAGGTGGCGTAGAGTTCGGCGTGACAGGCCTGGCACTTCGCCGCGCCGACATAGGTCGAGCCGGCGGCTGCGCCCGCCACGGCTGCGCCAGGCGGCCCTGGCGGGCCAGGGGGTCCGGCATCGCCCTTTGGCCCGATGGGACCGGCATCGCCTTTCGGCCCGATCGGGCCAGCCAGCCCCGCCGGGCCAGGATCGCCCTTCGCCCCCTGGGCTCCGGTCGGTCCCGGGCTACCCGCCGGACCTTGGGGGCCGGCCGGACCGGAATCCCCCTTGAGGCTGGCGGGACCTGCTGGGCCAGCGGGGCCTGGATCGCCCTTCGGCCCTAGCGGCCCCTGGATGCCCGGCAGACCGGCCGGACCAGCGGGGCCTTGTAGGCCTGCGGGACCCTGTGGGCCAGCCGGGCCAATCGGGCCGGGACGCCCAGTGCAGGCGGTCAGGGTAAGCGCCAGGATGGCGAGGATCGCGCACAGGATCGCTCTGCGGGACATAGACACCTCCTCCGTGGGAATGGTCGAATTGCAGATTGGTGACGCTAGCGACTGAAGATCCGGCGCGCCACGCGCACTTCGGGCATGCGCAGAAGTACGGCCGCCCCGAAGTAGCTCGCGGCGCCGACCACGAGGCCGAGCACGCCGAACAAGATCGCCCGTTCGCCGCTCCAGCGGTCGGCCAGCCAGATCAACGGCAGCGCCATCGCCGCGGTCGCCAGCATCGAGCGAAACACGGTCGACACGAGCTGCGGCCATTCCAGCCCGCCCAGTCGTCGCGCCACCAGCCACACCATCAGCGCCATCTCGACGAGCGTAGTGATGGTGTTCGCAGCGGCCAGGCCGCCGAAGCCCAGCGGGGCAATCAGGAGCAGGCTCAACAGCACATTCAGGCCTACGCCGCCGAAGGTGATCAGGACCGGGGTGCGGGTGTCATGCAGCGCATAGAACGCACGCGCGACGATCTCCACCACCGAATGTCCGATCAGGCCGAACGCGTAGAAGGCCAGCGCGTACGCCGTGAGCTCCGTCGAGGTGGCGGTGAACTCGCCACGTTGCAGCAACATGCGGATCAGCGGGATGCGCCAGACGAAGAGGCCCACTGTAGCAGGGATCGCCAGGAACAACACCGCGCGCAGCGTCTGACTCACGATCTTGCGCAGTTCGACCAATTGGCCGCGCGCCTCCAGCGCCGCGAACGTGGGAAATGCCGCGGTCGCCACCGCTTGCGCGACGATCCCTTGCGGCAACAACATCAGCAGCCAGGCGTAGTTCAGCGCCGAGATGCTGCCGGCGGACAGACCGGAGGCGAGCAGCGTGTTGACCCAGAAGTTGAGCTGTACCGCGGCCAGTCCCAGCACGCGCGGTCCCATCAAGCGCCCGACTTCGCGCACGTTGGCATCGGAGATGGCGAGGATCAGGCGATAGCGCGCCCGATACCACCACAGCCCGATGATCTGCGCGTCGAGGTGCAGGAACGCGCCGACCACGACGCCGATCACCAGGCCGTACACGCCGATCTCGGGGCCCAGGAACCAGGCGCCGGCGATGATACTGAGGTTATACAGGACGGGCGATAGTGCGGGCAGCAGGAAGTGCTGGAAGCTGTTCAACACGCCCATCATGATCCCGCTGACGCCGAAGATGACCGTGCTGATAAGCATCCAGCGCATGAGCGAGACCGTCAGCGCCTGTTGGGCCGGGGTGAAGCCGGGCGCCAGGAGCGTGCTCACGAGGAGCGGCGCGATCACTGCCGCCACCAACGCCAGCGCCGTCATGATCATGAGCACCAGGTTCGTCACGGCGCTGAAGAGCCGCCATGCGCCGCGCAGATCGTGCCGGGTCAGGCAGCCGGTGAAGACGGGGATGAAAGCCGAGCCGAGCGCGCCGCCCGCCACCAACTGAAACAGCAGGTCGGGCACGCGAAACGCCGCCAGATAGGCGTCCAGCTCGGCGCTGGTGCCGAAGCGTGCGCCGATGACCATCTCGCGCACGAGTCCGGTGACGCGGCTCAACATGAACAGGGCCATCACCAGGGTTGCCGCGCGAAAGATTTGGCGGGATGAGGACGTGGCAGTCACAGTCACGGTAACGATTATAACATATGATCCGGTAACCGTTCCGGTGGCGTATTGCGCATTGCGTAGTGCATACAGTTTGAGCAATGAGCGCAACCTTCAAATACGGAATACGCACCACGCAATACGTGAGTGGAGGAAATCATGGGCCACGCAGATCAAGGCGTCGAAAAAAGCAAGCATCGCTACCAGGTGATCCCCCGCACGCTCTGCTTCATCACGCATGGGGATGAGGTTCTGCTATTGCAGGGCGGGCCGCACAAGCGCTTGTGGGCCGGTCGCTACAACGGCGTCGGTGGGCACATCGAAGCGGGCGAGGACGTGCATACGGCGGCGCTGCGCGAGATCGTCGAGGAGACCGGTCTGGCTGTGCATGACTTGCGGCTGGCTGGCATCGTCCACGCCGACGCCGGCGACCCGGCGGTCGGTATCTTGTTCTTTGTCTTCACGGCGCGGGCCGCGAGCAAGGAGATCGGCCCCTCGCCCGACGGCGCGCTGGAATGGTGGCCGATCGATCGGCTGCCGGCATCAGAGATGGTCGAGGATCTGCCAGTGCTCTTGCCTAGGGCGTTAGGCATGGGGCTGGCCGATCCGCCGTTCTTCGCGGCCTATCGGTATGATGAACAAGACCGCCTGATCATCTCGTTCGCAGAGCAGACCTGAGGACGGTACATGACAAGAAGGACAACGTTGTGCGCCTGATAATCGACAACGATGGTGTCGGTTGCCCCTATAGCGAGCATGATCCGAACTTCTCGATCTCCAACACCTATCACATCACTGGACATCGCGGAACCCGCGTTCGGCGCGATGCGTCTTGACCGCACGCGTGTATCTCGTGCTGAATGCTGGAGATGCTCATGCCATCTGCCAAGACATGCCTGCCCTGGCTTTCCTTGCTGGGCGAACCGTTCGCGCAACGCGCCGGATCTCAAACCACCTGGGACCTGCACACCGCCGACGGTCTTCCTGTCCACGTCGAGCGTCGCGGTCAGGGCATGAACAACAGCCTCTTTCGCGTGGAAGCCTGCGGAGGGGTCTACGCATGTAAGTTGTTCGTGGCCGACGAGCGCCGGCGCGCCTGGCGGGAGTGGACGGCGCTCGATCGGATGCGGCGCGCCGGTCTCAGGTTGGCGCCGGAGCCGGTAGCCTACCTGCCGGACGGCCCGCTGCCCCAGCCGGTGGTGGTCTATCGGTGGGCAGAGGGCGCGCCGTTGCGCAGCCAGATCTTGCGTGCGCGAGATCTGGCTGACCTGATCTCCGCCCTGAGCGCGATCCACCGCTCGCCGCCGCTGCCAGACGCGCCGCCGTTGGGCGCCTTTCACCAGCCGCCCGAGAACGCGGCCTACCTCGCTGAAATCCGTGAAAACGTGGATCGGGTGCAGACCTGGGCGCGCCAGAGACGCGAGGGCGCCGGGGGCCTGCCTGATTGGGCCGCCGATCTGCCGCAGTTAGCGCCTGCCATCGGGGAGACTGCGCACTTGGCCGAAGAACGGGTTCGTCGTTCCGGAATCAGCGGCGCATATCCGCAACCGGCGCTCATTCGCGTGGACGGCAACCTGGACAATATCCTGTGCGACGAGAACCGACAGTTAACGTTCGTGGACTGGGAGTACAGCGGCGCCGGTGATCCGGCCTATGATCTGGCGGAACTGCGTTGGCATCCGGGCGCCAGCCATCTGCCGGCCGCATGGTGGGATGAGGCGCTCGACAGCTACGCTCCGCCCATCAAGGATGTCGAATTCTCGAAGCGGCTGGCGCTGTACAACC
>JALOOE010000703.1 GCA_025454565.1 Anaerolineae bacterium | reverse complement strand
TCATTGGCATGGTTGACCCAGTAGTCTTTGTCGCCCTGGGGCAAGACGATGATCAGCGGCGGAATGTCGCCGGTGCGGATGGCCCGGTCTGCCACGTTGATCAGCCCGTAGACGATCCACTCATCGCGGTGGCCGCCCAGCCCGTGGAGCATGTATAGCACCGGATAGCGGCGTCCCCCTGTGCCGTAATCGGGCGGCTGGTAGATCCAGTAGGGCATATCGCGGTCCAGCTCGGGGCTGTAGAACCAGCGCTCTTGGAGCGTCCCCTGAATATCGTTCTCTACGAATTCGCCGATGCGCGTCAGTGCGTCGGCCGAAATGACGACTTTCCACGGCACTTCGGGCGTGGGCGTTGCCGCCGGTTGCGGCGTGGGCGTGCCGACCGGATCGATCTTGGGAGGAAGTGCCGCAGCATTTCTGGGGATCGGCGTGCCGAAACGTCGCGGCGTGCGCACATTGGCCGCAGGCGCCGCCTCTGCCGCGGCCTGCAATCCCGGATGCGTGGGCGAGGGGTCGAGACGCAGGGCGATCAGGGCGATGATGGCGAGCGCCACCGGGCTGGCGTACCAATAGCGTTTGGTGCGCGGCGTGGGGGTCAACAACTGCCAGTGCACCAACGCCCAGATCAGCAGCACGCTGGCGATCTGGATGAGCGCGTTGAGCCATTGCGGGCCGGGATAGCTCAGATTGAGTGGGGCGACCGCCGTCGTAATGGCGACTACCAGGATCACATGGGCCGAATAGGCGTAGAGGGCATGCTGGCCCAACGGCAGCAGCAGCCAACCGAACGCGCGCTGGACGGGGCGCCAGAAAACCGTGACGGCAAAGAACATGAAGGTGAACACTACTGCGGAGGCGATCAGCCGTCCGGGGCGCAGGTCGACTTTGGCGAATACGTTATCCTGCAGCCACACACGCGCGTCGTGAAACGTCAGGCTGCCGATGGCGATGTCGGGCGGCATGACATCGGTGGGCGGGTCGACGACGAAGTAGACGCCGATCAGGAGGAGCACACCGAGCCCGGTCAGAACCAGCGTGGAACGCGCCGCGCGCCGGCTCAGCAGCGGCAAACGATCCTGCCGATAGCCGATCACCAGCCCGGTGAAGAAAAGCACCTGCCATGCTGAGAAGTTGAACAGGTAGTTGCCGTTGATCGGCCAGGGCAGCGAGACCAATTCCGGGTAGACCTGGTAGAGGCCCCACAGCAGCCACGAGGCGCCGAGCACAATCCAGGTGTGCCCGCGGTCGAGCAGGACGAAGGCCAGCGGCGAAACCAGGAAAAGGACCGTATAAAGCAGCATCACATCCACCAGATAGTAGGTCTGGTGGAGCGTCAGCACGCTGACGATCACTCGCAGCGGATTGCTCGCGTCGATGCCCTGTGCGAAAGGCAGGTCGAGCATCTCCGCGACGGGCAAGATCAGCAAGGTGAGGCCAATGGTGACCAGGTAGAGGGTGACGGCGCGCTGGAGCACCTTGAGCAGCGCCGGCCCCAGCCCAATGCGCTCGATCATCCGGTGATAGACGAGGCCTGCCACCAGGCCGGAGGTCAGGATGAAGCCCTCGGCCGCCGACGCATAGAAGCGGTTGCCGCCCGTCAACAGATAGAGCGGCGACGGGCCGCGCACGTGATCGACGATCATGGCGACGACGAAGAAGCCGCGCAGCAGGTCGATGCGCAGGTCCCGGCCACGATTGTCGATGTAGCAGGGATCCGGGCCATCCTCGAAGGCCGGCGCCGGCCGCGGCCGGCCGCCCGGCGGCAGCATCACGTCATCGTGACATTCGTCGACGTCGCCTTGCTCAGTTGCGTATGTTTTGCGCTTGAACCAGTTCATTGTTGTCTTTCATGCGCTAGAAGGTTAGCCCGTTAGAGCGTGAACACGTGTGAACGGGCTAACGTTGCAACACAATCGCATCGCCCAGGAGCGCGCCGCGGCCGGCTGACCCGACGATGCGGCTGTACAGCCCGAGAAAGCCGGTGGTGACGGCAGGCTGGCGGGGACGCCACTCAGCGAAGCGGCGCGCAAGCTCCTCTTCCGGCACCATGGCCGATGCACGGGCCGCGCGTCGCGCCCGAATAGCGCCCATCGGTGATCATCGCCACCGATTCGCCCAGCCCCATGCCCACCAGCAGCGCGGCCGGGATCGACATCTCGCGCATCCCCGGCCCGCCCGCCGGCCCCTCGTTGCGGATCACCAGCACGTCGCCGGGTTGGATCGCGCGGGCCGTCAACGAATCGCGCACCTCCTCCTCCGACTCGAAGACGCGTGCCGGGCCGATGTGCCGCAGCATGGAGGGAGCCATCGCGCTCTGCTTGACCGCCGCGCCGTCGGGCGCCAGGCTGCCGTGCAACACGGCGATGCCGCCCTCGGCTGCCAGCGGCGCGTCCAGCGGGTGCAAGACATCATCGCGCAAAACGTGCGCTTGCTCTGCAATCTGGCCGACAGTGCGCCCATCCGCCGTCGGCGCGCCGCCGTCCAGCAGAGGCAACAGCACATTCAGCACCGCCGGGATGCCGCCGGCCGCATGCAAGTCCAGCACCGTCAGCCGGCTGGCCGGCGCGAATTTAGCGATGAGCGGCGTCGTCCGCCCCAGTTGGTCGAAGGTGTCGGGCGTGATCGCTGCGCCAACCTCGTGTGCGACCGCCGGCAGGTGCAGCGTCGCGTTAGTCGAGCCGCCGAGCGCCAGCGTGACCCGCACCGCGTTCTCCAGGCTGGCTTGGGTCAACATCGCCCGCGCACGCACGCCTTCTCGCACCAGATCGACGATGCGACGGCCCGTGGCGCGGCAGAGCTCCTCACGCGCGGGATCGAGCGCGGGCAGCGTGGCGCAGCCGGGCAACGTCAGCCCCAGCGTCTCGACGATGCAGGCCATCGTATTGGCCGTGCCCATGAAACCGCACGCGCCCGATCCAGGGCACGCGCACCGCTCGATTGCGGCGAACTCGGCCTCGGTCATCCGCCCGGCTTTGTAACGGCCCATCGCCTCTTTCACATCGCTGAGGATGATCTCGCGGGGTTCGCCCGTGACGGAATCTTCCACTGTGCCCGGCGCCATCGGTCCGCCGAGCACAAAGATCGTCGGTACATTCAGCCGTGCAGCCGCTATCAGCATGCCCGGCACGATCTTGTCGCACGAGCAGAGCATCACCAGCCCGTCGAAGCGGTTGGCGAGCGCCATCGAGCATCACCAGCCCGTCGAAGCGGTTGGCGAGCGCCATCAGTTCCACCGACGCGGCGATCACGTCGCGCAGCGGCAGGATGGCGTGCATCCCTTGCCCCTGGGCGATGCCGTCGCACGGCGCGACGGTGTTAAACTCCGCCGGTGCGCCGCCCGCCTCGCGCACACCCTCTTTGACCCATTCGGCCAGAGTGCGCAGATGGAAATGACCGGGGTCAACCTCGCTCCACGAGTTGGCGATGCCGATCAACGGCTTCGCGAAATCGGCGTCGCCGAAACCCATCGAACGATAGAGCGCCCGGGGATACGCGCCGGCAACCCCTTCGAACACACCGCGACCCTGCAAGCTGCTGCTCCTTGACACGGATTCATGTTGGCACGTTGTAACGTTCAAACGTGTAAACGTGTAAACGTGTAAACGTACTAACGTCCCAACGTCCCCAACGGCACGAGCCGCGCGGTGAAGTGCCGCAGCACCGAGACTGGCGTGGTGATGCGATAGCCGGCGAGGCGCTCGCGCTGGGCATTGACCGCCAGGATCGCC
>JALOOE010000090.1 GCA_025454565.1 Anaerolineae bacterium | reverse complement strand
TTGGGTACGGCCGCCTTCGTCGCGTTCCTACCGCAACACCTTGCCACGGTTTCGCAGGTGGGCAACGACGTGTTGGCCGAGCTGCTCTTCGCGGCTGTGCTCTACATCCTGGTCGGTTGGGTGATGAGCGCGAGGGATACAGGACGCGGACGAGCGCAGACGAGCGCGGAAATCTCAGAGCCTTATCCGCGTTCATCCGCGTTCATCCGCGTCCTATTGGGGTTGCTTCTTGGGTTGATTTTAATCACGAAGACGACGGCGTACATCGCCGTGCCGCTGGCGGGCGGCGTGCTCGTCTGGCGCTGGCGGCGCGAGCGGGCCGGCGCGCGGCGCGTCGTGTCCGATGCCCTGCTGATCGGTCTGCCGGCGCTGCTGCTTGCCATGCCGTGGTACGCCCGCGATGTGGCAGTCTACGGTTGGCCCGATTTCCTCGGTCTGACCCGCCACGACCAAATCGTGGTCGGGCAAACGCGCACCGGCGAGTTCCTGGCCCAGGTCGGCTGGAATGCGTATCTGCGCCGCGCCGTCGAGTTCACCTTCAAGAGCTTCTGGGGCGTCTTCGGCTGGCTCGGCGTCTTCATGGACAGCCGGGTATACTTCCTGGTGGCGCTGTTGAGCGGGACTGCGGCGGGCGGACTGCTACTGCGGATTGCGAATCGTAAATTGCAGATAGCAGACTGTGATCGTCCGTCGTCCGTCGTCCGTCGTCCGTCGGCTCTCGTCCTGCTCGCCATCTCCGCCCTGCTCACCTTCCTCACCTACGCCTGGTACAATACCCAGTTCGTGCAACACCAGGGGCGATATCTGTTCACCGCCCTGATCCCGATCGCGCTGGCGTTTGCTCTGGGATGGGAGGCGGCGCTGTGGCCGCGCGCCGGCCGCATCCTGGCTGCGGTACTGATCGGATTTGCGGTCGTGCTGGCGGCATGGGGCGTGCTATCGCACACGGGGTTGCCCAAGTGGCCGAGCATGATCACCGTTATCCTGGCCGCGGGTCTGTTCCTCGCCTCGTGGCTGCCGAGAAGGCTGCAGCCGGTGCTCTTCGCGGCGCCGTATGCCTTGTTCGTGCTGCTCGACCTCTACGCACTGTTCAAGGCAATTGTGCCGCAGTTGGCGCCGTAGGCTCCGTGGCGGGCTTCTTGAACGTCACGTACAGGCTCAAGCCCATATAATAGACGACAAACACGAGCGAGCCCCACAGCAGCCAGCGATTCGGGTCGGGGTACTGGAGCAGCAGAATCGCCATTGCCAGGGCCCAGAGACATACCAACATGACCGTGAGCTTACGCAGCACAGTCGTGCGCGAGGGATAGATGTAGTGGATGGGCACAAAGACCAGGATCACGCAAAGCAGGGTGATCGCCAGATTGATTTGCGGATCGCTGTTCAGCAGGAACATGTATAGGACGAGAATATTCCAGTAGTCGGGAAACCCCTTGAAGGTGTGGTCGTCCGTCTTAGCGTCGGCCTGGCAGAACTGGTACGCGGAGGCGAGCAGAATCGCCGCGACGGCGAACAGCTCGAAATCGGCGGGCAGAAGATTCGTCTGATAGAGAAAGTAAGCCGGCACGATGGCGTAGGTAAAGTAGTCAACGAGATTGTCGAGCAGCGCGCCGTCGAAGTTCGGCAACGTCTCTTTGATGCGCACGCGGCGGGCGATGGTGCCGTCGCACCCATCGACGAAGAGCGCGACCCCCATCCAGGCAAAGGCGAGCACCCACTGCTCGCGATTGATCGCCAGCAGCGCCAGAAATCCCCACACGACACCCGTCGCCGTGAACAGATGCGTCCCCCAGGCTGCGACTTTGCGCCGCCGAGAGGGAGCCCAGGCTCCGATTGCAGTCGCTTCGAAAGCGGATTGCCCCATGCGTGGCCTCCGATGGACAAAAAAGAGGAGCGAGGATGTTTTCCCGCTCCTCAATGCCAGTTACGTCAACTGCGAGCGTTGGCCCGCGTTCCGCTACTTGCGCTGCTCCATGGGCGTCCACGGCAACTGATGCTGTCCGGTGTAATTGCCCAGCGGCCGGATCAGGCGGTTGTCGGACTGCTGCTCGTAGACATGGGCCGTCCAACCGACGATGCGGCTCATGGCGAACATGCAGGTGAAGGCGTCCACGGGGATGCCGATCGAGTAGAGCAGCGGCGCCGAGTAGAAGTCGACGTTGGCGCTCAGATTGCGATCCTTGAAGTATGGGTCTTGCGTGGCGACCGCTTCCAGCCGGCTGGCAATGTCGAACCACCGGCGCTCACCGGTCGCATCGACCATCATCTTCACATTCTTCATCAACGCGCCGGCGCGCGGGTCGCGCACCTTGTAGACACGGTGACCGATACCCATCACGCGGCGGCCCTCAGCGCGACCCTTCTCAAACCAATTTTCGACATTGTCCGGCGAACCGATCTCGAGGAACTGCACCATCGCTTCCTGCACCGCCGCGCCATGCGCCGGGCCTTTGAGCGCACCCAGCGCGCCGGTGATCGCGGAGTGCAGCTCCGAGCCGGTGGACGCGATCACGCGCGCCGTGAAGGTCGAGGCGTTCAGCTCATGCTCGGCTAACAGAAGCAGGTATTGATCGAGCGCCTTGGCTGCCAACGGCTCCGGGTCTTCGCCGGTGAGCATCCACAGGAAGTTGGCGGCGTGATCCAGGTCCATACGCGGCTTGATCGGTTCCTCGCCACGGCGAATGCGCTCGTATGCAGCCACCACGTCGGAGATCTGTCCCAGCAAGCGGCACGCCTTGTGCTGGTGCGCAACCGGCGTGTTGTCTTCCGATTCCGGATCGTAATGCGCCAGCATCGAGACCGCCGTCCGCATGACCGCCATCGGATCAGCGTTCTTGGGCATGATACGCAACGCCGTGATGACCTCCTGCGGCAAGAAACGGCACGCGCGCGCCTGCGCCTTCATCGCCTGGAGCTCTTGCGCCGTGGGCAACCGCCCGTTCCACAGCAAGTATGCCACTTCCTCGAAAGTGCTGTTTTCGGCCAGTACACGGATGTCATAGCCGCGATACTCGAGGATACCTTCTGCGCCGTCAACGTACCCGACGCTCGTGTCGCCCACTACCATGCCGGCCATGCCCTTCGCCGCCGCTGGTTTCGCTGCCTCTGGTTTGCTCACTTCATCCTCCCGCTTCAACAATCGCATCGCCGAGAGCGCATATCCGGCCCGGCCATGCATATTCATCTTGAATTAGGTACAAATATAGCTCATGGTTTCACCGGCGTCAAATGCTCGTCATTCTGACGCTTCGCGCCCGCTATTCCGAAGTATCACCTGATCATCGTCCGAACTCACAACAAAAAGCAGGGCCGCCCACGATGGACCGACCCTGCCGGGAACTCTCTCACGGATGCATGAAAGCCCGATGAAACCGCCATCTGCGCTGATGGGAGCACGTTCATCCCATTACTTTTCGAGGACCTTGGCGAACTCTTTCATCAGCCATGGTTCGGGCACCGCGCCCTCGATATGGATCGTTTCGTCGATGACAGTGCGTGGGACGCCCATCACCTCATACTTCTGGCCCAGGTGCGGAAATTCGGTCACTTCAACCATGTCGGCGGTGATCAGATCGCTCTCGATCGCCAGTTGGTGTGCGAGCATCACGGCTCGCGGGCAGTGCGGTCAGGTGGGGGTGCTGAAAACCTGGATACGAATCGGCTTGGTCAGCTTCGCCACCATGGCGCGCGTCTCTGGCAGCAGCGCCGAATCGCCTGCCGACACCAGTTTGATGTCCTCGATCAGCGCGCCGAACTCGTAGCCGGCCGGGATGCCATACAGTCGAATGCCATAGTCCTTCTTGCCGACGATCGCAACCGCCGGCACCTTATCGATGGCATAGCTGGCTGCCACCTTGCTGTCTTCGATGAAATCGTAGACCTCGACCGAGACGTTCGGTGACTGCGCGGCGACCTCCTCGACCAACTCGCGCGTCTCTTTGCAGTAGTCGCACTCGAAGGTCTGCGTGAAGACCTTCAACGTCACGGGCTGCTTGACATCAGCCAGCGCCGCGCGCACCTCTTTGCGGATTTTCTCGTTCAATAACGCCATGAGCTTTCCTCCTGGATAAAGCATGGGGCCAAAGTGCGCCCATCGAAAGGTTGGATGCTGCTCGACGCACAAGCGTTACATCCCTCCGCCAAGCCCTTCCAATTCTTGCGACGCAAAGCGTCATGGGGTATAATCAATTCGGTCAGCGAGGACAGTTCTCATTCCATGGCTCTCCAGCGGTACAGATCTTCGGCTGATGGGGAGGTTGGCGGACCGGCCGTCCGTGCATTGCGTGATCAAGGGCGAGCGCGCTGCGCACAGGCCGATCCGATGATAATCCTCGAATCCTCTATTTGACCAAGTAACTCGCCCATATTGCTACGCAGGAGGAGGCTCCAATCATGCGCAACCGTATCCTTATCATCCTTACGTTGTTGCTTCTTGTGTCGCTTGTTGTTTCGGCATGCGCGGCACCGCCTACGGGTGGCGGGGCAACCGGCGGCAAGAAGAAGGTCGGTCTCGTGACTGATGTCGGCGGCGTCAACGACAAGTCGTTCAACCAGTCGGCCTGGGCCGGCGTCCAGAAGGCGGCCAAGGAATTCGGCTGGGACGCCAAGTTCATCGAATCCAAGCAGCCGACCGACTACGAAAAGAACATCGATCAGTTGGCTACTGAGAAGTACGACGCCATCGTCACCGTCGGCTTCCTGATGGGCGATGCGACTGCTGCGAAGGCCAAGCAGTACCCGAACGTCAAGTTCGCCATCATCGACAACGCCTACTTCCCGACCAAGGGATCACCGGCATGCGATGACACCAAGAAGGACTGCTATGCTGATGGCGGACTGAAGAACGTCGCCAGCTTGATGTTCCAGGAAGATCAGGTGGGCTATCTGGCCGGCGTCCTGGCTGGCGGCATGACCAAGACCGGCACGGTCTGCTCTGTGTCGGGCATGGAGATCCCGCCCGTTGTGCGCTTCGTCGTTGGCTTCCAGAATGGCGCCAAGTCGGTTAAGCCGGACGCCAAGACGCTCAACGTCTACATCCCCTCCTTCACCGACCCAGCCAAGGGCAAAGAAACCGGCCAAAGCATGATCGGCCAGGGCTGTGACGTGGTGTTCGGCGTCGGCGGCAACACCGGCAACGGCGGCCTGCTGGCAGCGAAGGAGAAGGGCCTGATGGCGATCGGCGTCGATGTCGATCAATACAACACCTATCCTGAGGTGAAAGACGCCCTGATCAGCAGCGCGGCCAAGAACGTCGACGCGGCCGTCTACGAGTACTTGAAGGCCGTCAACGGCAAGACGGACAAGGCCGGCATCTTCACTGCCGACCTGAAGAATGCCGGTATCGGCCTGGCTCCGTATCACGACTGGGACAGCAAGATCCCGCAAGCCGTGAAGGATAAGGTGAAGCAGGCCGCCGAAGACCTGAAGAGCGGCAAGCTCCAGACCGGCTACAAGCCATAAACGTGACAGGTGCACCTGCTCTGCGCTTTGGCGCACGTGCAGGAGTGCGTGAAGCGTAGTTCGTGAAATCCGAAGGGTGCTGTGTTCCGATCAGGGTGCAGCACCCTTTGTTGTTAGGAGTAGGCTATGCCTCCAGCTCTCCAGGCCACAGGCATCACCAAACGTTTCCCCGGTGTGCTGGCCAACGATCACGTAGACTTCACCCTGGAAAAGGGGGAAATCCACGCGCTGTTGGGTGAAAACGGGGCCGGCAAATCTACCCTGATGAACATCCTCTACGGGCTGTATCAACCCGACGAGGGCCAGATTCTCGTCGATGGGCGGCCGGTGCAGATGGTGACGCCGCACGATGCGATTGCACGCGGCATCGGCATGGTGCACCAGCACTTCATGCTCGTCCCGCCGCTCACCGTCACCGAGAACATCATGCTGGGGCAAGAGTCGCTGGTGGCTGCGACGAAGGTGTTTGGCGGCCTCGCCACACTGGATCGCCGCTCGTCGGCAGCCCACATCCGCGACTTGAGCCAGCAGTACGGTCTGGCGGTTGATCCGGATGCGTACGTCAGGGACCTGACCGTCGGCGCGCAGCAGCGCGTGGAAATCATCAAGGCGCTCTATCGCTCCGCCGACATCCTGATCCTGGACGAGCCGACGGCCGTGCTCACACCGCAGGAGGCGGATGAGCTGTTCGTCATCATGCGCGGGATGGTGGCGCAAGGCAAGTCGATCGTCTTCATCACCCACAAGCTACGCGAAGTGTTCGCCGTCGCCGATCAGATCAGCGTGATGCGCGGCGGCCAGATGGTCGGCTCGGTGAAGCCGGCCGAGGCGACGCGGGCGTTGCTGGCAGAGATGATGGTGGGCCGCGAGGTCATCCTGCAGATCGAGAAGGCGGAGGCGCACCCGACCGCACCGGTGCTCAGCGTCGAGGGCTTGCGCGTGGCTGACGACCGGCATCATGTGACGGTGGATGGCGTCTCGCTGGCGGTGCGCTCCGGCGAGATCCTCGGCATCGCCGGGGTGCAGGGCAACGGCCAGACCGAGCTGGCCGAGGCGCTGACAGGGCTGCGGAAGATCAGCGGCGGCAAAGTGACCCTGCTGGGCGAAGACGTGACCCAGGCGACGCCCCGCCAGCTTGTAAAGAGAGGCATGGCGCACGTGCCCGAAGATCGGCACAAACATGGTCTGGTGCTGTCGTTCCCCATCCGTGACAACCTGGTGCTCTGCACCTACTATCGCCCCCCTTTTTCCGCAGGCATCGAGCTGGACTATCCCGTCATCGCCGCCGAAGCCGAGCGGTTGGTGCGCATGTTCGACGTGCGCACGCCCGGCATCATGACCTCCGCGGCCGCGCTGTCCGGTGGCAACCAGCAGAAAGTGATCATCGCGCGCGAATTGTCGCGCATCCAAGGGGATATCGAGGCGCAAGGGATTGCGCCCCTGCTCGTCGCCAATCAGCCGACGCGCGGCCTAGATGTGGGCAGCATCGAGTTCATCCATGGCCGCATCGTGGAGGCGCGGGATAACGGCGCAGCCGTCTTGCTGATCAGCGCCGAGCTGGATGAGATCATGTCCCTGTCCGACCGCATCGCCGTCATGTACAAAGGGCACATCCTCGAAACGCTCGACGCCAAGACAGCCACGCGCGAGCAGTTGGGGCTCCTGATGGCCGGGGTCACCAAGGAGGCCGACCATGCTTGATACCACAACGGCCGCTGTCGCACGGCCACCGACGCGCTTCCGCAGGATTCTGCAGCGCGCGTGGGATGTCCTGGCTATGCCGCTGCTGGCGATCCTCACCGCGTTCCTGATTGGCGGTGTCGTCATCTGGATCACCAGCGGCCAGTTGAGCACGGTGTTCGAGGCGTATGGCGGGCTGATCCGCGGTGCATTTTTCAAGCAACGCGGTTTCACCGAGACGCTGGTCGCCATGACGCCTTACGTCTTTTTGAGCCTGGGCCTGGCGGTCGGTTTCAAGAGCGGGTTGTTCAACATCGGCGTGGAGGGGCAGTTCTACATCGGCGCTATCTCCGCGGCCTTCGTGGGGCAGTTGACGAGCGGGCTGCCCGCGATCATTCATCTGCCGTTGGCATTGGCGGCCGGGGCAGCAGGTGGCGCAGTATGGGCGGCGATCCCTGGGTATCTGAAGGCCAAAACAGGCGCGCACGAAGTCATCAACACGATCATGCTGAACTACGTGGCCTTCCGCTTGGTGGAGCTTCTCATCAGCGGACCGCTGCGCGACACCTATGCTTCGGCAGTGCAGACCTTCCGCATCTCGCCCGCTGCG
>JALOOE010000089.1 GCA_025454565.1 Anaerolineae bacterium | reverse complement strand
CCATTCAGGTAGACCGCCGTTACATTCTGGACATTCCAGTGCAACGTCGTGCACTGGCCGGGCGCGATCAGGTACTGATCCGCCCAGAACACGCTGGCCCAGCCAGGCCGCGTCGCCGTGGCCGTCGCGATGGGTACCGGAGTTGCTGCGGGTGTCGGCGTAGCCGTGGGGGTGATGCCGCCCGGCGGCGCGCGGCGCGTGGGCGTGGCTGGCGGCGGCCCGCCAGGCGTCGGTGTACCGATCAGCGGTGCCGGTGTGCCCGCTAATGGAGTTCCGGGGAGGGGGGTCCGTGTGGCGGTGGGTGTGGGCGTGCCCGGCACCGCCAGTAGAATCTGGACCTCATTGCTAACCGGACGCGATTGACCGCCGACATCGGTCTCCAGCAGCACGCGGTACTCGCCCAGCCCGGCCGATGACAAGAACTCGGACAAGGGCAGGGTGAGTCCGGTGACTTGACGCTGCGCCATGGTCTGTCCGTTGAACCGCACATGCCATCGCAGATCCGACGGGGGCTCTTTGGGCATCACGGGTCGAACGACCTCCGTGCCGCTAACCCAGATCGGCAGGACTTGCGTATATTCCGCAGCCGTGCTCAGCTTGCGAGTAGGCGCCGGGCTGTCTGCGACACTCAACACGGCGTAAATGTAATTGGTGCTCCCAGGCTGGACTTCCAGGTCGCCCGGCGCAACCTGAAATACATGGGAAAAATCGATCACCCCTCGCGATTGCGCCGGGTCGGGCTTGAACCACAACGTGGCGGTGCTGAGGGTTTTGTCTCGGGAGTCATCGCCGGTGATCTGCCCTGTGCCTCCGGATGTATCTAGTTTCAGGGTCAGTTGGGCGGGCGCAAGCTCGTTCTGAAGCGTGGGCAGCGAGGAGTAACGGTACTGGCCCGTCGCGGTGATGGGCACGGTCGGCCGGCCCGCCTCGGCAGCCGACATCAATAGGCCGAGGTCGGCTTCGGCGTCTCGCCACTGGCCTTGCACCGAAAAGATCCCGCTCGACGCACTGGTGCCGAACTCCAGAGCGTTGCGATTCAGGCGAGCGAAAATGCGCTCCCACGCCTGCCCGTTCCACTTGAAGGCCGCCAACTCGTACTGATCGGGCGTCATCGCTGATGGTAGGGGCAGGCGAACTCGCGCGACCCCGGACAGGTCCCCATCCAGATGGAATTCATAGGGTCGGCCGATCAGGCTGCGTGGAATAGGCACATACGGTGCTGATCTGGCAGCGCTGAGGCTGGCCACAGCCGTGGCGGAAACACCATCGCGAGGGATCGAAACTTCTGCGCCGTCCCTGAGCGCGACTTTGCCGCCCGCTTCGGGGCGGATCACCTGAGAAGCGTTGGTTTCGGGCAGGTCCTCGGGCGCTGCCGAGCTCGACTGCGTTGGCGTTGGTGGTGGGGCTGCGGGACGGCTGCACCCTGACATGATGCCGAGCACAGCTAGCAGCAGCAACGCAATCGCAGTTCCTCCCCACCTCGCAGCTCCCAACGTGGGGCGAAGGCGCGAGACGCCTGCGTTGGCTGCCCAACTATCCCCAACTGCGGAAGGGATGTCACTGGCGTGGCGCAGCGCGCTATGCGTCAGTCCCCCGGTTTCCATTGGACGGCGATGACAGTCTCGCATCATGCTTCCTTATCTTCAGTCTAAAGCGGGGCGGGAAGGTTGTCAAGTAGGCGTGCGGGCTTTCAGCGAGATTGTGATTAGGGGTGACGCGTTGGTCGCGCAAAGGCGTCGGTACATCATGTATTAGTTGCGTATCTTTGTATATGGTTTGTATAGTTATGGGTCGAATCGGAAGCTGGGCTACTGTGGCCTTCGATGCTTCGGGCTTATAACGTATGAGAAGATCTGTGGTGTTTGTGGCCTGTGAGAGGAGATAGGACGATGAAGTGGTCGTGGAAGCTCGTTACGATTCGTGGGATAGAAATAAAGATCCACGTCACGTTCCTGCTCGTGCTGATCTGGGGCGCGATGAGTTGGGGCAGCGGCGGCTGGTCTGGAGCGATTTACGGCACTTTCCTGACGTTGACCGTGTTCGTTTTCGTGCTGCTTCATGAATTGGGTCATGCCGTGGCGGCGCAGCGGTACAACATTCCGGTTCACGACATACTGTTGCTGCCGATCGGCGGTCTGGCGCGGCTCAGCCGGATGCCGGAAAAGCCCTCGCAAGAGCTGGTGGTCTCCCTGGCAGGGCCGGCTGTGAATCTGGCTCTGATCCTCGCGCTCTTGCCGTTTGTTGCGGCGGGTCTTGCGATGCAGGCCGTTCAGGGCGGTACTCTGCGCCTCCCGCCGACCATGACGCCGGGCTTGCTGAACCTGGCGACCTTTCTGCTGATGACGAACGTGACTCTTCTGCTGTTCAATATGCTGCCGGCATTTCCCCTTGACGGCGGACGTGTGTTGCGGGCACTGCTATCCATGCGTCTGCCGAGTGCGAGGGCGACGCGCCTGGCAGCGACAATAGGCAAAATCTTTGCGCTCATCTTCGGGATGGTAGCCCTGTTCACTGGGAACGTGAGTCTGGCCCTGATCGCGTTCTTCGTCTTCCTGGGCGCGGGCGTCGAAGGTCAGGAAGCGACCACGCGCGAGATGTTGCGTGGCGTAACTGTGGCCGAGGCGGTGGACGCTGATGCGCCGACGCTGCCCGCAGATGCGCCGGCGCACCTGGCCTTCGAGAGGTTAATGCGCTCGCCACACGGCGCGCTGGCGGTGCTGGACCAGGACGGGGTTTTCCTGGGCATAGTCACTCGGGCCGGCATGCAGCGGCAGTGGACTGCTGGGGTACGCGGTCAAGTCCTTTCGTTTGTCGAGCAACCGTCTCTGGTGATGGGGGGCGAGGCGACACTAGACTCTGCCCGGCGCGACATGGTCGAGGCAGGCACAACGATCGCTGCCGTTTTCATTCAAGGTTGCTTTGCAGGATTGCTTGATTTTGAGGCGATCCGGCGCGCGCTTACTATACGCCGCAGCGGGGGCTTGATGCCGGGAAGGATGCCTTCGAGCGGCTGAAATCGCGCCGTTGGCGTGGCTTTTGGATGCGGCGGTGGGTCAGGCGCCCGAGAGATTGCGCCCAGCCCATCGCTGCTTTTGTGCCCCTTGTGTGGCCGCTGTGTCGAAGACTTATCGGCTTCTGTCGTCCGGTAGACAAACAAAAAAAGCACTAAAATTGGGGTTTTCATTTCTTGACTATTGTTTAGCCTTGTGTTATTGTATCCACAATACACCTGATTATATTCGATCATTGCATTTGGTGGCTGGCTGCATTGTCTCTGTAGATCCAGCAGAAGGTATTATCACCAATGATCATGTACCTCGCTCAAGGCGAGCCGAGCTATCTGCCGGATGGCCTGTTTGCCCCGCCCCGGGACGAAGCTCATCCCGACTTGGCACGCTTCCTGCAACGCCATGCCAACTGTCCATTGATCTGGACCGTCGCGGCGTTCATGGCCGAGAATACGGGCTGGTACTCGCATGCGGAGATCGCGACTCAGCTTGCACTGTCCGCCAGTGTTGTCATCACGCATCTCGGCGCGCTGGTTGAGAGTGCCTTCGTGGAAGAACGCATGCTGATCACGGGCCCATCATATCGGTTTGTCGCGAACTATCGCATGCGCGCCTTTTTCAAGCTGTGGGCGCCTACGTTACAACGCGAGCAGTAGCGGATCCGCAGGCTGGCTCATTGGCTCCTCGCCCAGCATCTCCGGTTTTTGCCATGGTCTGGCGCCCGGCATGGTGACTATCGCCCTGCTTTCGGATGTTCACGGCAACCTGCCCGCGTTGGAAGCGGTGGCAAAAGATATCTTGTCGTGCTCACCCGATGGGGTCTTCGTATTGGGTGACATGATCAATGGCTGCCCCTGGTCGGATCAGGTCCTGGACCGGCTGCACGAGTACGGTTGGCCCATGCTTCTGGGCAATCACGACGATGCCGTGCTCCAACTCGGTACGCCGCGCATGGAACCGAGGTATGCGGATCGTGAGCGCTATGCCACGCTGTGGTGGACGCGTGCGCAGCTATCGCCTCGCCATTCGGCGCTGCTGGCCGCGCTGCCGACGGAGCTGCAGCCGGGTCTCGACGGCACGGCGCCGTTGCGGTTGGTGCATGGTATCCCCGGTAACTTCTTCGTGGGCCTTCGCCCCGACTCTCCCGAGGGTTGGGCGGCTCGGCAGCTCGAGCCCATCAGTGAAAGCACCCTGGCCGGCGGGCATACCCACGTCCCGATGCTTCGGCGCATACGCCGTTGGTTGGTCGTCAACACTGGGTCGGTGGCGGCGTGCTATGACGGCGATCCACGCGCCAGCTATGCCCTGTTGTACGGCGATGCCCACAACTGGCGTGCCGAAATCCGGCGAGTGGTATACGACCTCGATGCGGTGGATGTTGGCTATCACGAAACCGGCTTGTTGGTCGAGGGCGGCGTGATGGCGGAGATGTTCCGGCGCTCAGTCATGACCGGCCTGCCGTGGGTCTCCGATTTCACCTGGTGGATCCGTGAGCAACCGGCCGAACTCTCGCTCGACATGCGCGGCGCACTGCGAACCTACGACGCGATACACGGCCCCGGCCACTGGGCTTTCCCCTACGTCTGACGCGCTTCGCTCGAACGAACTCCACGCGATAGGGCGCTGGCCCACTGCACGACCAGCCCGATTTGCATACACTGGAGCAAGTCGGGTGAGTGAGGTGGATTATGCAGAGGCCAAAGTTGAGATGGGCGGTGGTGGCTGTGGTCGCTTCCGTCATCCCATGTATGCTGATCGCGGTGGGCATCTATGCGGGGATGCAGGTAGTGACGCGTGCACTGCGCACGACCGAGCTGGCGATCGCAACGCCGCGGTCCGAGATGGCGTTGCCGCCCGCAGCGTCAGACTCGCCAACCCCTGAGGCGCGCGCGACTCCCGCTGCCGTCAGCCCAGGTCGCATCTTGGCCATCGCGGATGATGGCAACATCCTCACGTTGCGTGCCGATGGCAGCGATCTCCGCGCATTGACCCTGGACGCCTCGGTCGACCGCATCTATCGCCAGCCGACCTGGTCGCCGTCAGGCGAGCGCGTTGCGTGGGCTGAGATCGTCACAGAGGGGACGCGCCTCACCACGGCGCTTCGCACTGCGCGTATTGACGCCAGTGACGCCACAAACGCGGACGCTGAGAGCTATCCTCCGTTCTACATTCATTGGGGCCCCGAAGGCAACCGCCTTGCTTACCTGAGTAACTGGACTGGAGGACTTGCGCTGCGCATGGTTGACATCGCCGGTGGCGGCTCTCAAGCGGTCACACTCGGCCAGGGCCAGCCCTACTACTTTGACTGGGCGCCCGGCGCACGCCGCATGCTGACGCATGTGGGCGGCGCGCGTCTCGCGCTATTGTCGCTCGACGGGTCGGAAACTCGATTACCAGGGGTTTCCGGCGTATTCGGCGCACCGCAGTGGAGCGCAGATGGCGAGCGGCTACTGTATGCTGTGCGTGATAGCGATGGGCAGCGCTTGGTCCTGGCCGGAACGGATGGTCAGCGCGAACGGGATGTGTTACCATTCGATGGTCAGTTGAGCTTCAGCCTCAGCCCGGATGGTCGAAAGATCGCGTACGCGATCACCACACGGCCGGTGGCTGCCGCCTCCTTCGGCCCGCTATCAGTGTTTGATCTGGTAACCGGCGAATCCACGCCGGTATCAGCGCATCCTGCGCTGGGGTTCTTCTGGAGCCCTGATAGCCGTTCCCTCATCTACTTACTGCCGGCGGACATCGGCCCGCAAGCGCCGCGTGCGTCTCTGGCTGTCGCCGATGACGATGAGGTCTGGTTGCGGTGGCACCTGTGGAACGGCACAGGCAGTCAGGAACTTGCACGATTTGCTCCGAGCGCGACCTTCCTCATCGATTACTTGCGCTTTTTTGATCAGTACGCCCGGAGCATGACGCCATGGTCCCCCGACAGCCGTGCGTTCGTCTATGCCGGTGGCGGTGAGGACGGCCGAACCGGCATCTGGGTGCACCCCATCATCGACGAGATGGCGCCGATGCGCATCTCTGATGGGACATATGCCGCCTGGTCTCCGCAGTGAGTGAATCCGGAACGGAGGGGCGATCCTGGCTGCTGTGCGCCTGTGCGGATTCGTGATACAATCGCGACGTAATCCAAATCCCAGAGGAACGCAATGTCATTCTTTGAAGGCTTGGTCGTGACCGAGGAAGGTGCGCCGGTATCGGTTGCTTACATCGGGACGACGCCGTACTACGTGATCGACGACGAGGGTTTCCGCCGGCACATCGATGCCCGGCAGATCGATCGCGCGGTGCTCGCGCAGTTCACCGAGCAACTCACAGAGCATCGCGACGAGGCATCGCACGCGATGGTACGTATGCTCGGACAGGACGATTTGTTCACTAAGGCGGCGGTCGACTCGGCGCTACGCAATATCAACCTCGATCAGATAATCGATCATGGCCTGCCGCCAGAGGCACGCCAGTGGCTCGGCATGATGGGGTTCCAGGTGGTGATCGATCTGCATGGTGAGTTGGTGCGGGTCGAACTGCCGGCCGTTCCCGATGATTCTGGCGAAGATGATCGAGGCTCGTAAATGCAATTCTCGCAGCGAGATCCCCGCTGGTCTGCTGACCTTCTCGGCTCTTCCGATATCACGATCGGCAAGGCCGGCTGTCTGGTAACCGCTGCCGCGGCGATGATGGCTGATTGGGGCGTTGCAACAGACCCGGCGCGGTTGAACGCCTGGCTCCGGTCTCACGGCGGCTACGTGCAAGGCAATTTGTTGGTGTTCAGTGTTCTGGCGGGGCTGGGCGCGCACTGCATCGGCTACGTCGACTGCAAGGCTGTCCCGGCGCCGGTCACCCGCATGCGTGACGCCCTGTCAGCCGGAAACGTGGTGCTCGCAGCGGTCGATTGGAGCCCAGGTGGTACAGTGCAGAGCCATTGGGTGCGCGTTCTGGCGTTGGACCTGCGCGACGGTCAGGTGATGGATCCCTGGCAGATGCCGGGTAAGGAGTTGGTGAAGCTCTCGAAATACCTCGCCTCGGACTGGGATGCAGCGCGAGGCATTTTCGAGGTAGCTTTCTATCGAAAGGTGGGCGACACAGGCGGTTCGTCATCGACCAAGGAGCCGGAAGCGCCGTCGCCAGCTTACCAAGGGCAACTCTATCTGCGCCCCCACGGCTACTTCCAACGCGGGACGTAGCATAGAGGTGTCGGGCGTTCTTGGACCGGGCACTGAATGCGACCCGGCCCATCGGTAGTAGACGCTTAAAACAGCACCGATGCGAGTTTGTTGCGGTACTCGCGTGTGAGTGGGTCGCTATCGCCCAGGATGTCGAAGTAGGCAAGCATGATCTTCTGCGCCTCGCCGCCGCGATAGCGTTTATCCCGACGCAGCACGGCGATCAGCCCTGCCAAGGCGCCTTGAATATCACCTCTGGCCCCCACCTCAGAGGCCAGTAGGAAGAGCGCGTCCGCGCTCGTTGGATCGGCTTCGTCAACACTCCCACGCGATGCGACGAGCCAGCGCGCTGCTGATCGCAGCCTATCCGCCGCAACGGCTCCGGCATCGTCGCTCACCGCATCCAACACAAGCTCGGCATCTGCCCCCTTGCCCTGTGCGATGAGCGCCTTCACCAGCTCTAGCGCTACGCTTGGGCTCTGCTCGCTGCTCATAGTGCGACGATAGGCAGCCTCCGCCTCCGCCCAGCGGTGTGCGGCGAGGAGGCCCGCGGCCGCGTCGGCTGCCGATTCAGGCTGTGTG
>JALOOE010000088.1 GCA_025454565.1 Anaerolineae bacterium | reverse complement strand
GGCTACCAGGTAGCCACCGGCAACCATCAGTAGCAACAAGGCGACGATGGGCCACGGCGAGCGCCGCCGCCGTCCATGATATCGCCGGTCAATGTACATACAATACTCCGCTCGTGAAGCGTGAGGCGTAACAAGTGCTGCGTGAAACGCGGGTTCGTTGAGCCTGTTCACGTTTGACGTTTGACGTCTCACGCTTCGATCGAGGACACAAGTCCCGCACCAGTTTCACCCCCGCCCTGGTGCGCCGGGCGCGTTGATGGACGCTGTTGATGGACGCTCTCGCGCCCGCAATGGTATCCAGGATCGCCGCATGCAGGGCCGGCTGACCGTTACTGGCGATCATGGTTTCGCTGTCCAGACGCCATGGACGACCGTCGTACTGGGTGACCTGCCCACCGGCCTCTTCGATGAGGAGCCAGCCGGGTGCGGCATCCCACGGCTTCAAGCGCGGATGCCAAAAAGCCTCCACAATCCCGGCCGCCACCCAGGCCAACTCCAGCGCCGCCGAGCCTTGCCGCCGCACACCGTGCGTGCGTCGCTCCAGCGCGTTGAACTCCGGGAGGTTGTTATCGAGATTGGTGCGCCGATCGGCGGGGAAGCCGGTGGACAGCAGGCTGCGACCGAGCTCGTTTATGGTCGAAACGCGCAGTTGCCGTTCCCCGCCATCGGTGCGCAGCCACGCGCCGGAGCCTCGCTCGGCCCAGTAAACCTGCCCGGTCAGCGGCTCGTATGTCACGCCTAACACCGCTGCGCCGTGATGCGCCAGGGCGATGTTTACCGCAAAAAACGGCACCCGATGGGCGAAATTGGTCGTGCCGTCCAACGGATCGATCACCCACAACCATTCTGCTTTCGGCAGCGGCCCGTTGGCGCTCTCCTCCGAAAAGACAACATGCGAAGGAAACTCCGCGGCCAGCGCTTCGTTGAGCAGATGATCGGCAGCCACATCGGCCGCGGTGACCAGATCGACCGGGCTGCTCTTGGTGTCGAAGGCCTGCCCCTCAGCGGCCGCGTGGTGAAACTCCAGCAACAACGCGCCGGCCCGGCGCGCCAGATCAATTGCGAATTCACGCATGATGCGCTGCTAACTCCTTGTTGCGGGACCAAGGCCCAAAGCCGAAGGGCCAGGCATCGTCTACTCTTGCGACGCCCTTTCGTCGTTGGTCTTTCGTCCTCCGTCAGTCGTCCGCTTCAGCCCCACCCGAAGCAGATTCGGCCGCGCTTGTTTCAGGTAGTCTCGACCCAGCAGCTTCAACATATCCGCGACGAGCTTGCGACGGGAATTGTCTGAGCGCGGGCAAGCCGGCGGCGGCGGCGGAAAACCACAGGCACGCGCAAATCGCACCAATTCGCTCTCCGGCACGTAGAAGAGCGGCCGGATCAGCCGAAACCTGCCGTCGAAGTAATCGGCCGCGGGCTGGAGCGTGCGCACATCCCCGACGTAGAGCAGGCTCAACAGCGTCGTCTGAGCGGCGTCATCGGCGTGATGCGCGTAGGCGATCACGTTGCAGCCCAGCGCATCGGCTGCCTGGAAAAGCGCCTTGCGCCGCAGCCATGTGCAGCGCTGGCAGGTGAGCGGCAGTGCGTCGTCGCAGCCCAGTTCCGGCTCGACCACGCGGTAGGGCACGTCCTGCCCGGCGAGCCACTGTTCCAGCGGCAAATGCGGCTGCGTGACGCCGGTCGCATCGCCGCGTACGTGGATCGCCGCCACTGTATAGCGCTTCTCGGATGCCTGGCAGTGCATCTGAAGTAAGCGGAGCAGCGCCAGGCTGTCTTTGCCGCCGGATACTGCCACCGCCACCCGATCGCCTTCGCGCAACATGTCGAATTCGCGCAGCGCCTCATTCACCGACTTGAGGATGAAGTAGGCCAGGCGGTCGGCGCTCGCCGGTCGGCGCTCGTCCATCGTCAACGCGCTGTTTCCCACGCCTCACGCAGCTTCCGAGCTGCCTTCATCGGCACGTAGATGCCCCCCAGGTCGGGATAGCCGGCGCGAAATCGGTGCCGCCGGTCGGTACGAGCTGATAACGCCGAATGACCGCCATCAGATATTCAACGGTGACGGCGTCATAGCGGGGATAGTACACCTCCAGGCCCATCAGCCCCGCGGCGATCAAATCCGGGAGCATCGTGTCCAGATCAAACGGCGACTTGATCGCGCCGTAGCGATCGAAGAACACCGGGTGCGCCAGCGACGGCACGCCGCCGGCTCGTCGAATGAGCTGGCACGCCTGGGCGGGAGTGAACTTCATTCGCTCCACATAGGCCGGACTGTTCCGTCCGATGTATTTGTCGAATGCCTCTTCGCGGGTGGCGACATGGCCGGCCTCCAACAACGCCTGTGCGACGTGCGGCCGGCCCACTGAGCCCTCGCCCGCAATCGCCAGGATACGCTCGAACCCGACCGGCGCGCCCATTTCGGTCAGCTTTTCCGCCATCCGCTTCGCTCGCCCGATCCGCCCGTCCCGCAAGCGCGCCAGCTCGATGTTGAGCGTGGGGTCGGCGGCATCCACGAAGTAGCCGAGCACGTGGGCCTCAGTGCCCGGCACGTCGGTGTTGATCTCGACGCCGGGGATCACCTCGACGCCGCTGGCCTGCCCCGCCGCCACGGCTTCAGCTACGCCCTCTGTCGAGTCGTGATCGGTGACCGCGAGAACCTTCAGCGCCAGCCTTGCGGCCCGCTCGACGAGTTGCGTGGGGGATAACACGCCATCGGAGGCGGTGGTGTGGGTGTGCAGGTCGACTTGGTTCATTAACAGGTTCCAGGTTGAAGGTTCCAGGTTCCGGGTTGAAGGTTCCAGGTTCCGGGTTGAAGGTTCCAGGTTCCGGGTTGAACGATTGAGGGCGGCAAGTCGAAGGTTCGAGACGAGCCGTTACCTTCTACCTTCAACCTTCAACCTTCTACCTTCAACCTTCTACCTTCAACCTTCTACCTTCAACCTGTAACCTTCAACTCAACCGTGCCGGCTTCCGCTAAAAGCTTGAAATAGCGCAAGACCAGGTCATCCGCGGGCTGGCCCGTCTCGATCTCGGCGAGATCGGCGATCTCGGCCACAGTGCGCGTGCCGTCGGCCCAATATTGCAGCAACGCGCCGTGCTCGTAGAAGCTGCCGCTCGCCTTTTCGCCCAGTTCCCAATAGGCTGGCACGAGGTGCAGCGCATCTGCTTGCAGCGTCATGCCAACGTCGATGGGGCCAAGAAACAACCGCCGCGGGATCAGCGTCGCTGCCTCGACCCGCCACGCCGGTTGCGCCCCGTCGGGCGCCGGCGCGTCGTCGATCTCGCTGCGTACCGAGGCATCCGCCTTGGCAACTGCGGTCGTCACCTCAGCGCGCCAACCGGCGAGCCGCTCAGCGATCCCCGGCGCCAATCGGGACAAACTCGCCAGCGCCACGGCCATCCTCGCGGCGCGGAACCGGCTGCCGCGTTCGTAGTCGCGGCGGATTTGGGCGCGCTCGCCTGCGGCCCCTGTTTCCCGCGCCGCCTCAATGGCCCGCAGCGCCTGTCGATCCGCTTCGGTCGTGAAGCGCGACAACATCAGGTGCGCCAACCAGTCGGCCTCCCGTTCGCCCGCCATCGCCAGCCACGCCGCATAGGTCGCGGCCAGCGCGCCGCTGCGCCCCAAACTATCTGCGCTCACCCGGTCGGGAGTATCTGCGGAGGTATGATAAAACTTGTCGGGCCATTGAATCAGCATCGGCGCCGGGATGCCGACGGTCGGATCGGCGAGGATGTAGTGGTCGGAGCCGGCGCTGAAGGGGGTCTCTTCATAGCGGCAAGCGCCGGGCTTCTGCGCGAATCCGGAGGTCTCGCCGCCCAGGAAGGGCTCCCGGAGCCAGGCCAGCAGGTGATCGGCGAACGCCGCGCCCGCTTGCGGCAGATCGACCAGTTGCCAGGCGCTGCCGGTTTGACTCTGATCTGCGCCAACCATGTCGAGGTTCAGCCCGGCGACCCACCGGCCAGCCTGCACATCGGCTTCGTGCTCGGCCAACCAGGCGAAGGTACCGGTCATCTCCGGCGGCCAGATGAAGCGAATACCGCGCTGAAGCGGCGGCAGGCTGCCGTCGCGAACCAATCGGGCCAGCGTGGCGGCGGTCTCGATCAGCGCGGCCGCGCCCGAGCCGTTGTCATGCGCACCCGGCTGCGGATGGCACAGGTGGCTGACCAGCAGCACCTCTTGATCCGACGCGCCGCTGCCGGGAATGAAGCCTTCGACGACCTCGAAACTGCCTTTGTAGAAACGGCTGGCGATCTTCGCGCGCACGCGCAACGCTTTGCCGTCCGCGAGGCTGGCACGCAGCTTTTGCCCCTGCCGCGGGCTGACGACGAAGCCCCAGCCATCGGGCTGCACCTGGCCCGCCCACCAGAAGGAGGTGTACTGCCGGGCATCGGGCAGATCGAACTCGCTGCGGCCACCGGCCTTCATCCCGTCGAACAGGATGCCGGCCGCGCCGCGCCGCCGAACCGCATATTCCTGCACCATAGCGACCGGCGCGTTGGTCAACACCAACTTGCCGGCGACATCGACCCCCTCATAGTCTGCGTCATCCTTGCCGCCCTTGCCGCCGAGCGTCACTACGGCGAACTCGCCGTCGACCGGAATGCTGCGCTGGATCAGGCTGATGGGCACAGCCGAGAAATCGCAGAGGGTCTCGCCGACGTCGCCGTGCGCATCCAGCAGCGCCAATCGGGCGTCATCGCATGTCCATTCCAGGAAGCTGGGCGTCGACCAGAAGCGAGCGATCCCATCGGCGGGGTAGCGCTTGACTGCCACCTGCACGCCAGCCATGACGAGCTGCGCTACAACATAGTCGGCCGCGGCTCGGAAGCCCGGGCTGGCCTGAATGCGGTGGAAGCGGCTTATGGCAACCACGTGCCGGTGAGCGACCTCATCCCGGTAGGTGCGCCGGATCAGCTCTGCGTATTTGTAAGCCATGCGCAGGCTCCTCTTCACGTTCGAACATGACAGTCATGCCTGTCGCGGGCGGCACTCGCAGCGACAAAGACACCTCGACAAGTCGAGGACTCTGGAGTACCGGACCTATCCGGCAAATCGCGAGTCAGTGAGATTCTAACATAGCGGGGGCGGAGGACAAAACGCACCCGCGATTGGGCTTTGCTAGGGGCGATGGTTATGTGTATAATATGCATGATTTTCTTGAGGTCATCTATGCGAACAATACCGTCCCGCTGTCGTTTCTGGCTCATGCCCGTCATCATGGTGGCACTCGCTGCTGCGTGCTCGGCGCAAAAACCGGCCGTGCCGCTCCCGCAGGCGCCACAGTCGATCGATGCGCCGGCTATGCCGAGCATCGCCAAGGGCATGGCGCAACTGTTGATCATCCCCAGCCCGGATGGTGTGCAGATCATCGTGGATGGCGAGGTGCGGGGCGCGTCGCCGCTGACGTTGACGCTGCCGGCCGGCGCACATCGCATCGCGCTCAGCGCAGCAGGCTTCACACCCTTTTCGGAGACGGTGACCCTGGAGGCGGGGCGTGAGGCCACCTACGCCCCTGATCTGGATGATATCGAGCCGCCGGTGGTCAAGATCGACATCGACACGTTTCAGGTGCCGTGGCAGGGAGCGGCGCACGTGCGCGCCGTCGCCAGCGACAATGCCGGCGTGCTTGATATCGAGCTCGCGCTAGAGAATCAAACGCTGGCTGCGGCTGACGGGAACGAGTTGGCCCTCGATCTTGTACCGGCGGAGATGCCGGGGATTCAGCCGGGACGCGCGTACACGCTCACGGCGATTGCGACCGATGCGGCGGGCAACATGGGAGTCGCATCGCTGCCGCTCCTCATCGGCGCCCGGCCGGCGCTCACGGCGACCACGACGACCAGCCCGCCGCCCGCAGAACGTGCCGTCGCCACAGCATCCTCGAGTCCTACGGCGACCCCGTCAGCCGTGCCGCCGCTGCCCCGCCCCACCGGACCTGTGCCGACGCCCACGCGACCTGTACCCGTCAGCTTCCGCGTGTCGCAGGTCACGATCCCGACCTATCCATATCAAGCGTTCTTGCGCCAAACCTCCGATCCGTCGTTGGGCGGCTATCCCGTGCTCACGTTGGATCGCGCGGCCTATGAGTCATCCAACCCCAAGCCGACCCCGGTCACCTATACCCTGTTGATCATCGAGAACCGCTATCTGCGCGTGAGCTTCCTGCCAGAGCTGGGCGGACGCATCTATGAGGTGGTCTTCAAGCCGACCGGGAATAACGAGCTTTACCGCAATCCGGTGATCAAGCCGACGCAGTGGGGGCTGACAAATCCGGCAGGCGCTAACTGGTGGCTGGGCGCGGGGGGCATCGAGTGGGGCTTCCCCGTGGAAGAGCACGGCTACGAATGGGGCAAAGAATGGAGTTACGACTCGATCCGGCTGCCCGATGGTGGTGTTGTGGTGAGCATGCTCATGCAAGATCCCACCCGGCCGTACACCACCATCAACATCACCCTGTCGCCTGAGGCTGCCTATTTCACCGTCGAGCCGACCGTCGCCAATCCCACGGAAGCGCCGGCGCGCATCAAGTGGTGGTCGAGCGCGATGCTGGCGCCCGGCGCGGCAAATAAACCCGGCCCCGATCTGCGCTTCATCTTCCCGGTCAGCGAGGTGACGGTGCACAGCACCGGCGATCCGAAGCTACCTGCCGCCGGTCAGCCGATGGCTTGGCCGGTCTATCAAGATCGCGACATGAGCCGGCTAGGCAACTGGGGATCGTACCTCGGCTTCTTCGAGCGACCTGCCGCCCAGGGTGTCGCAGGATCGAATGCTCCCGATGGCTTCGTGGGTGTCTACGACACTGCCGCCAACGAGGGGATGATGCGCGTCTATCCCGGCGATGTGACCCGCGGGGCCAAAGGCTTTGCGCCGGGCTGGAGCCAACCCATCCCGTCGAGCGCCTGGACCGACGATGGCTCCGGCTACGTGGAACTGCATGGCGGCCTCATGCCGACCTTCGACGAGTGGTACGAACTACCGCCCGATGGCCAGGTGAGCTGGCAGGAGATCTGGTATCCCGTGGCAGGCATCGGCGGCGTAACGCACGCGACGGCCGCAGCCGCGCTGTATCTGGCGCCTGAGCCAGGCGCCCTGCGCGTCAATCTGTTTCCGACAACGCCGGTGCAGGGGGAGATTCGGATCACCTTACCCGGCGCGGCGCCCGTCGCCAAGCCGGTGAACATCAGTCCGGCCCAGCCGTTCAGCGAGGCGCTCCCGCTGCCCGCGGGCGCACCCGCCCGCGACGAGATTACGGTGACCCTGGTCAACACGCAGGGCAAACCGGTCTACGAGTATCGCGGGCAGGTGGCCCTAAAGTGATGCACCGTTTCGCATCTTTGACACCGCAGGCCGCCGCCCGGCGCTGCAAGCGGTTCGCCGATGTGGAATGCGGTGGGTTGCGGCGCCGGGCTATTGCGAGAACCTTGTGGATTTAGCGTTGTGCGTCGTCTTTGACGCCGCAACCGCTTTCGGTTATACTGGACCTAGTTCGGGGCGTAGCGCAGCCCGGTTAGCGCGCTTGATTTGGGTTCAAGAGGTCCGGAGTTCAAATCTCCGCGCCCCGACTGGTGCGGGTGTAGCTCAGGGGTAGAGCGTCTGCCTTCCAAGCAGAATGTCGTGGGTCCGAATCCCATCACCCGCTCCTGGTTGTGGGTCCCTAGCTCAGCGGTTAGAGCGGCCGGCTCATAACTGGTTGGTCCCGGGTTCGAATCCCGGGGGACCCATATTTCCACGTTGCGTACCTCGTCGTTACTTCCGCACCATAGCGTTGTTCGACCGCTGAGGTTTCCTCTAGCGGTCGTTTCATGTGGGTGTATTCAAAGTTTCAATTATTCGCAGCCATCATCGCGTCCCCGCAAACGGAATCAATCTTATGTTTTGTCCAAACCCCATGATGAGTCTTCTAAACCGGCCAAAGTATACCGCAGAGTTGGGCCTGCATGTGCGTAATATTGCTTTTGCCGCGCATAGGCTTTGACAGATTTCGCGAGACATGCTAACCTGCGTTCGTACACTTGATAGGATCAAAGACCTCTTCGCCCGCGCCTCGGAGGTATCTCGATGTCTGTTGCCAGCGCTGACACTTTGCCACGTTCCCGCAGGCTATCGATAGATTGGGTGAACGCCGCCTTCCGCATCGGACTATTGCTGCTATCGCTTCTGTTCGCTTTTCTGATCGGCGCCGTAGTGCTCCTCCTCTTGGGCGCCAACCCGTTGGTAGCCTATTCGACCATGTTCACTGGGGTCTTCGGCAGTGTATATGGGGTCACCCAATCGCTGGTCAAGGCCACACCGCTGTTGCTCGTTGGGCTGGGCATCTGTATCGCGTTCCGCGCCAGCGTGATCAACATCGGCGCGGAAGGACAGCTCATCCTGGGTGCGCTGATGGCGACATGGTTCTCGCTGCAATTTCGCACCTGGCCCAGTTGGCTGCTCATCCCTACGACGATCATCTTGGGCTTCCTGGCCGGCGCGGCGTGGGGGTTCATACCGGGGATCCTGAAGGCCCGTCTGGAGGTCAACGAAATCCTCACGACGGTGATGATGAACGCCATCGCGCTTCAGTTGATGAATCTGTTGCTCAGCGGGCCGCTGATCGATCCGGCCGGCATCACGGCGGGCACGTACCTCGCCCAATCGGAGCGGCTGCCCGAAGCGGTCTGGCTGCCGCGGTTGGTGCCGCAGACGCTGCTTCACTCCGGCGCCATCATCGCCGTGCTTTTGGCGATCGCGGTCTACATCTTCTTGTGGCGCACCACCATCGGCTATCGCATTCGCGCCGTCGGTCTGAACCCCGACGCATCGCGTTACGCCGGCATCAAGGTGCCGTTCTACCAAGCGCTCTCGCTGACGTTGGCGGGCGGCTTTGCCGGACTCGCCGGCGTGGTTGAGGTGATCGGCGTGCAACATCGGCTCCTCGAAGGGATCACCAGCGGCTACGGTTTCTCCGGTATCGTGACGGCGCTGTTTGGCGGCCTCCACCCGCTGGGTGTCATTCCCGCATCATGGCTGTTCGGCAGCCTGTTGGTCGGCGCGGATAAGATGCAGCGGGCCGTGCAGGTGCCATCAGCGCTCGTGGATATGCTCTCCGGACTGATCGTCTTGTTCGTGATCGGCTCGCAATGGATCGCAAACCGGTGGTCCAAGCGCCGCATGGCCGCAGCCGCCGGCGCGAAGAGGTGATGCCATGTCAGAGATATTTTCCGTCACCGTCTTAGTCGGCATCCTGGCATCGGCGATCCGTCTGGCGACGCCTTACCTGTACGCCGCCATCGGCGAGAGTTTCGCTCAAACCTCTGGGGTGGTCAACCTCGGCGTCGAAGGCATCATGTTGGTCGGCGCATTCGCGGGCTTCTACGTGGCCCTGTTCACCGGCAACTTGTGGCTGGGACTCCTCGCGGCGGTCATCGCGGGCATCTTGATGGGTCTGCTGATGTCGTTCATCAGCGTTACCCTGCGAGCCGAACAGGGCATCAGCGGCATCGGCCTCTTCATGTTCGGCCTGGGCCTTTCCAGCTTGCTCTTCAAGACCACCATTGGCACGGTGAAAACGATCGTCGGCTTCCCGCCTCTGAAGATTCCAGTGCTGGGCGATATTCCCATCCCGTTGGCCTGGTGGCTCCTTGACAAGACGACCCTCGGCCTGAAGACCAAGGCGGTCGGCCAGAATCCGGCGGCGGCGGACTCGCTTGGTGTGAGCGTGCTGCGCAACCGCTATTTCAATGTATGCCTGGGCGCCGCGCTGGCCGGAGTTGCCGGCGCATCCCTTTCACTATCACTGGTCAATCTGTTCCAGGAGAACCTCACGGCGGGCATGGGCTTCATCGCCGTGGCGCTGGTCTATTTCGGTGGGTGGCGGCCGCTGGGCATCCTGGCCGGCGCGTTGCTCTTCAGCACGGTGAACGCGATCCAGTTGTGGGTGCAGGTGCTCGGCATCGGCATCCCTGCGGATATCGCAGTCATGCTGCCCTATCTGTTGACCATCGTGGCACTGGCGGTCACGGCAAACCGCGCTCGCCAGCCGGCCGCGTTGAACAAGCCCTTTGAACGGGGCGAAAACTAATCTCCTTTCACTACATTCTTGGAGGATGTACATGAAAACACGTTCTTGGTTGGTTGTGCTACTGGTGATGGCAGTGCTGGCCGCCGGCTGCGCTCAGCCTGCCGCGCCGGCTGCCGGCGGTGCAGCGGGCAAGCCGCTGCGCGTGGCTGTCGTAATGCCGAGCGCGACAACGGACATGGCGTTCAGCCAGTCCATGTTCGAGGCGCTCAAGGGCGTCCAAAAAGAGTTGGGCGGCGAGAAGGCCATGGAGCTGAAGTATTCAGAGAACATGTTCAAGGTGCCCGACGCCGCCGCGGCCCTTCGCGACTATGCCAGCCAGGGCTTCGACATCGTCATCGGCCACGGCTCGCAGTATGGCTCCTCGATTCAGGAGATCGCCAAGGACTTCCCGAAGACGACCTTCGCCTGGGGCACCGACGTCAACACCTTCGGCCTGCCCAACGTGTACGCCTACACCGCGGCGGCTGAAGAAGGCGGCTATGTTAACGGCGTGTTGGCCGGCAAGCTCAGCAAGGCCAAGAAGATCGGTGTGACCGGCCCGGTGGAAGTCGGCGATGCCAAGACCTACATCGACGGCTTCGTCCAGGGTGTCGAGTCGGTGGACAAAAACATCAAGGTTTCCAAGACCTGGACCGGCTCCTTCTCCGATGTGGCGCTCATGACCGAAGCGGCTAAGACACACATCGCCAGCGGCGCGGATACGCTCACCGGCTCCTCGCAGTCGGTGGTCGGCTCTATCGGCGCAGCCAAGGACAAGGGCAACGTGCTCTGGTTCGGCACTCAGGCCGATCAGGCCTCACTCGGCCAGAACTTCGTTGTGGCCTCTCAGGTTTATGACTGGAACGGCATCTTGAAGGAGATGATCGAGAACCGCAAGAAGGGTAAGCTGGGCGGCGAGAAATTCGTCCTGCAGCTCAAGAACGGCGGCCTGAAGATCAGTTATAACCCCGGCTATAAGCTGCCCGACGACGTCAAGAAGGCCGGCGACGCGGCCATCGAAGGCATCAAGAGCGGCAGCATCAAGGTGAATCCGTAATCATTGGCAACTGGAAGCTGGTTGGTTTCAGTTGCCAGCTTCCAGCAACTAGCCGCGGCAAGGTGAATCCTATGCCATCAACGCCACCGTCCACAATCCAGCGACGCATCACCAGCGTCGAGATGTGTGACATCGTCAAGCGTTTTCCGGGCGTCCTGGCCAATGATCGGGTCTGCTTCGACGTGAGAGCCGGCGAGGTGCACGCATTGCTCGGCGAAAACGGCGCGGGCAAGAGCACCTTGATGCGCCAGTTGTACGGCATGTACCAGCCCGACGCAGGCGAGATCCTGATCGACGGCCAGCGCGTCGAGTTCCATTCCCCTGCCGACGCGATTCGCTCCGGCATCGGTATGATCCACCAACACTTTATGCTGGTGCCGACGCTGACGGTAGCGGAGAATATTGCGCTGGGCCTGCCATCTTCGCGCGGGCCGGTGCTCGATCTGGACAAGGTGTCGGCGCGCGTGCAAGAGCTGTCGGCGGCTTATCGCCTGAAGGTGGAATCCGACGCCTACGTCTGGCAGCTCTCGGTAGGCGAGCAACAACGCGTCGAGATTCTCAAAGCGCTCTATCGCGGCGCGAGCTTCATCATTTTGGACGAGCCGACTGCCGTGCTGACGCCTCAAGAGGTCGACGACCTGTTCGCCACGCTCAAGCATATGGTCAGCGAAGGGCATGGCCTCGTCTTCATTTCCCACAAGCTTAACGAAGTCATGGCGATCAGCGACCGCGTGACGGTGCTGCGAGACGGCTGCATGGCCGGCACGATCCCCGGCCGCGAGGCGACACGCGACATCCTGGTGAGTATGATGGTCGGCCGCGAGGTCAAGCCGCTGGCGCCGCAGCCGCTGCAAGCCGGCGCTGCGCGGCTCAAGATCGAAGGACTGCGCGCGCAAGGCGATCGCGGGACTGAGGCGTTGCGCGGGGTGGACATCGAGGTGCACGCCGGGGAAATCGTCGGCCTCGCCGGTGTTTCGGGCAACGGGCAGCGCGAGCTGGCACAATGTCTGGCGGGGTTGCGTAAGGTCACGACCGGCACCATCACCATCGACGGCAAAGATCTGACGCACACGGAGCTGAAGGCGCACATCGAGGCCGGCCTGGCCTACGTGCCGGAAGAGCGCATGCGCGACGGCGCCATCCGCGATTTCTCGGTCGAAGAGAACGTCTTTCTGCACGATCACGCGGCGCCCGCATACACGCACGCCGGCATCTTCTTGGATTTTCGCAAGATGGCCGCCCACGCGACCGATCTCGTCAAGCAGTTCTCCGTCAAAACTCCCAGCCTGGATACGCCGATCAAAAATTTGTCAGGCGGCAATATCCAAAAGCTCATCCTGGCGCGTGAACTCTCGCGCAAACCCAAGATCCTGATCGCCGCGCAGCCCACACGCGGGGTCGACATCGGCGCATCCGAATACATCCATCAGCGGCTGCTGGAGCAACGCGCCACGGGCACGGCTATCCTGCTTATCTCCGAGGATCTGGACGAGATCCGCAGCCTCTCCGATCGGATCGCGGTGATCTACGAGGGGCACATCATCGGTATCGTGCAGCGGGGCGAGGCCACCGTCGAGGAAATCGGCCTGATGATGGCCGGTGTCTCAGCGACTCATGGATAACGCAGATTTCACGGTTGGATAGACAAGACATCGTATCCGCGTTCATCAGTGTGATCCGTGAGCTATCCCAAAGCGGGCACGGTCAGAGACCGGCCCGAGCGACAGGCAACCGGCCCGAGCGGCAGACTCGTCCGCATCCCACCCTTTGGCTGTGGCCGGTCTCCGGCTTTGGCTGTGGCCGGTCTCTGGCTTTGGCTGTGGCCGGTCTCCTGACCGAGCCACCGGAAGATCACCAGCACCTGGCCGGTCGTCTTCCGGCCGGCCAGCGCGATATGAGCCGCAGTGCAGGGAATTCCGCTCAACGACCGTAGACGGATATGCAATTCCTGCTGCTGGCTGTGAGCGGCTCTCGACTCCAACTCGCCCAACGTTCCTTCAGGCGCAGCCCCGCGATACGCGCCATCAGATCGAGTTCGGCTGGCCATGCATATCGCGTGACAATCGGGTTGAGCTGCGTGCCTCTGCTTGACAGGGTCACATGGGTCTCTTCGAGCAATTGCGTGACGGGATCGTATCGAGCCACGTCGAGACGCACATTGTCGACGGCAAGTGCTTCCAAGTCAACGTATTGATTGTTGCGTAGGCGGCAGAATTCGGTCGGCACCCCGCCCTCGATGACGAAAACGCCGTCTTCGGTGAGATGCGCGGCGACATTCTCGAAGCAACGAACCTGCTCGTCCTGCGTGAGCAAGTTGAACAGCGTATTGAAGACAACGTATATCAGGCGATAGGCGCCGGGGAGTGCGACATCGGCGAAGTTTCCCAACGTGACTGCGATCTGGGCGCCACCTGGCTTGGCATGCAACTTGGCGATCATCGAAGGCGAGAAGTCAATGCCGTCGACTTGGACTCCCTGCGCAGCTAAGGGCAGTGCGATCCTCCCTGTGCCGATCG
>JALOOE010000087.1 GCA_025454565.1 Anaerolineae bacterium | reverse complement strand
CATCGCCTGCTCGTCGGAGACTCCCTCAGTCCGTTTTCCGCGGATCAGACCGAGCATCACCATGGGGTGCCCTGCTGCTCCGGGCAGGGTGTTCATGCGCGCCGCCAGCGCGATGTGCTGCCGGATACGTTCGACGGCCGCCTCGCGCACCTTCGGGTCGGGGCTGGTGAAGGAGAGCCGCTCTTCGATCCACGCTTGTCCCGTGCTGATCACCGGGCAGACCAGGCCATGTCGCGCCAGCATTACCTCCAGCTCGGCGGCGTCCATCGCCTGCGGATCACGGATGCCGAGCTCGACGCCGTCGTAGCCCATCTGCGCCAGCCGGCCGATGTTGCGGTCCAGATCGCCGACGAACGCCACGTCGCCGTAGCGGGTCGCCTGCGCCGAAATCGACATCGCCGTAGCGGGTCGCTTGCGCCGAAATCGCCAGGGAAAGCTTCACGTGGCCGCCTCCGCTTGCCGCATTCTGTATGACTGCTCTGGCTCGGTCGGAGACCGGCCAGAGCGGGAAGTAGTTACTTTGCAGACCCGTAATCTTACGCGCTGAAAAGATCCTGGGCCAATTCGCACAGGTAAACGACGATACGATCCTGATATTCCCGATGGAACGCTGCCGGTAGACCGTACAGCCGTTCCCGGTTCAGGTATTGGCCCTGGCTATCGCGGCGCCCCACAAACCCGAAGCCGAAGTTGTGGAAGATCGGATCGACCGGCGACGGCGTCGGGTGGGCCGAGGTCTCGTATTCTCGGATACAGCCCGCCGCAAACGCGGAGCCGGACGCCGCCTCACGCTGCGCGTAGGCGAACGACTCCGTCCACCACTCCCGAAACAGCGCGGGGTAGAGGTCATGCACCGTCTCAGCGAAGATGATTTGCGGCTGCGGCGCGATCTTGAAGTGGTTGCGCCCCTGCGTGGCACGGCCGATCACCTGCCGCGTCGTGCTGCTGAGATCGTCGCCGGAGTGGAAATCGAGCAGCATGCCGAACTCGTCGGCCATCCGATATTGCGACCGCACGCGCGTCTCCAGTTCAGTCAAACCGGCCGGACACCGATAGTCCACCCCCTTCTCCACGCCGAAATTGGGGGCGACGTGCGTGAAGGGCAGCCCGCGACGTTGGGATTCCAGGAGCACGAACGCCAGCTCGGTGTCATAGGTGATGCTCTCGCAGGTGCCTACGTCCGGCGACCGCTCGTCGATGGCGAACTCAAGGTCGAACGGCCGATTGCCCTTGAGACTGCGCACGAACGCGGTCAGCTCTTCGGCGGCGGCGAGCGACGCCCAGTATTTGCCGACCAGCCGGCCGAGCATCGCCTCGTCGGGCCGGTAATCTACGCCGCCGACGCGCCGGCCCTGCCGGTGGTATGCCACCACGGCCCGGCGCTCCGACGCGGTAGGCAGGGTCGCCAGGTAAGCTTCGGCCGTCGCGGGCGATTCGACCCACAGCGCGGCGTAGTCGAGCACGCCGGAGACATCCAGGGTGTAGAACGAGTAATAGCGGGCGCACTCGATGACGTGCTTGGCGCGCGCCATGCCTCCCGCGCCCGGCATCACCTTGATGTGATCGGCGTCGGCGCCGTAACGGTAGCTGCTGCGGCCGGCGTTGCCTTCGCTCTGCAGGGCGGCGAGCACGCCGTAAGTCCACAGTCCCTCGAAGGTGCTGCCGGTGTGCCCCGAATCGACCGTGCCGAATCCGGGGTAGTAGATCGCCTCTGGTGGCCGGCCGGCGAGGATGTTCTCGAGCAGCTCCAGTTCGCGCACCGAGTTCTGGATCGTGTTGGCCGCAAAACCGCACGCATCCATCGCCCGATAACTGCCGGGAAACAGGGCCGCGCTCATGCGTGAGCCGGCGCCGATGCGCGGGATCGCGCCGAGCGGCTGCGGGCCTTTGTCGGGCCGGATGATCCGGCAGTAGCGGTCGATGATCGTCGCGTCGGTGCGATACGCGCGCGCCTGGCGGCCGGCCGTCAGGGGAATCGTCGCGAACGGCGCGCCGAGATCCGACTGGCCCGCGTCTGGGCCGATCTCGATGAAAGCCTGTTGGCCGTCGGCCAATCCGACCAGGGTGAACATGCTCCCGCCATGCCGCGCCGCCGACCCGCGATAAGGTGTGATCTGCGGGGAGCCAAGCGGTGCGTCCGTCTCGATCGCGTCCCATACGATCGGTTCGAGCCCGATCAGGATCTCGGCCGCGGCGTGCTCGTCCCATGTGGCGGTGTCAAGGATTGCCGGGTTGTGTGCGGGGTTGAAGTCGATCTTTCCGAATCTCACGTGTCAGCTCCGTATGGCGCAGACCTGTCAGGTTTCGCAAACCTGACAGGTCTTGGTTACAGCATCGCGATGCCGCCGTTCACGTCGAGTGTGGCGCCGGTGATGAAGGCTCCGGCGTCAGACGCCAGATGGAGCGCGGTCGCCGCGACATCCTCCGCTCGCCCCAGGCGGCCCAACGGGATCTGCTGGCGCAGCATCTCGCGGTTCTCCGGCGGCCAGTCGGCGGTCATCGGTGTGTCGAGGGGGCCCGGCGCGATGCAGTTGGCCGTGCCGCCGCTCGGCGCCAGCATGCGAGCGAGCGCCTTCGTCATGCTGATCACCCCGCCCTTCGACGTCGAGTAGTGGAGGCCCACCGTGACACCCCCCGTACGCCCTGCGAGCGACGAGATGTTGATGATCCGGCCGTGCGGGCTGGCCTGCAGATGCGGGAACGCGGCCTGGCTGCAGAGGAACGTCCCGGTGAGGTTTACAGCCAGCACCCGATTCCACTCCGCCAGTGAGATGTCTGCGAGAGCGGTCAGCGGGCAGATGCCGGCGCTGTTGACCAGGATATCCAGCCTGTCCCAGGTCGCGACCGTCTCAGCCACGGCGGCGGTGACACGCTCCGGCTGACTGACATCGAGCGGCAGCGATAGCGCTTGACCATCAGCCGCCGCGATCTCATCGGCGACGCGGTCCGCAGTATTCCGATTCAGGTCCGCGACAGCCACCGAGACGCCCGCGTCCGCAAAGGTGAGCGCGATGGCTCGGCCGATGCCGGAGCCGGCGCCGGTGATCAGGGCAATGCGACCTTCAAGCAACTTCATTGAACGCCTTCACAAGATCAACAGCGGAGACACGGAGAGCACTGAGAGTGCCATTTCATCTTCGTCTCCGTGTCTTCCGTGCCTCTGTGGTTCTCAGACCGGTCTGAATGATTCCAGCAACTTCCAGCCGGATTCGACGAACTGAGTGAGGGTGCGCTGGGTGAGGCCGAACGCCAGGAACTCAGCGGGCTGCATACCATCCGGCTCGTAGGCGCGCACGAATTCCGGCAGGCTGCGCAGGCGCTCGATGACATCAGGCGCAACCGGCACATCGATGCCGAGCTCGCGCGGCACGCCCGGCTGCAACAGCGTCGCCTGGATCGATGGGTGGATGGACATGACCAGATCGGCCCCGGCGAGGCCCAGCATGTGGTGATTGCCGCGCAACGCCGCGATCAGCAGCGTCGCCTCATAGCCGCGTTCCTTGTAGATGGCATACGCGCGCTTGACCGTCGCCAACCCGGCCTGGCGGATGTCCGCCTCGCTGATGCCGGCTTGCCGATCGAGTGCGATATCGCGCAGGTAGTCATCCAGCCGGCCGATCATCATCACGGCAAAGCAGCGGCCCGGCAGCTTGCCCGCGGCCCGAACCCGCGCCAGCCCGCGGCGATAGCGCTCCGCGATCGCCACCACCTGCGGCACGATGAAGCTGACGGTCAGGGTGACAGTGATCCCTTCGGCGGCGCACTCCTCGAGCACGTCCAGCCCGGCGGCCGTGGCCGGAAGCTTGACCGCGATGTTCGGCGACCACGCGGCGAGGCGGCGAGCCATCACGAGCATCGATTCCCGATCGCCCGCCTGCACGGGGTTGACCTGGGCGCACACGTAGCCTTGCCGCCCGGCGGTGCTTTCGTAGATCGGCATGAGCCTGTTCGCTGCATGTTCGACGACCACCCGCATCCATGCCTCGGCGCGCGCCTCCGCCGTCAAACCGTCCGGCAAGGGACCGAGCTCGTGCGCCCAGCGTGCGGGGTGGGCGCGCAAGGCGAGGTTGCTGAGGAACGGGTTGGTCGTCACGCCAACGGCGCCATGCGTCAAGCCGCGGCTCAACTCATCCGGATCCGCCGAATCGTGCCACCAGGAGGTGGGCGTCGCTTGTCCCAACCATTGCAGATAGCTTGCATCCGTCATCACAATTCCCCCATCTTGTACGGGCATGGCCTCGTGCCTGCCCCGGTGGGCGACCACAAGGGATCGCCCCCTACAGGCCACCCACCGAACGTCTTGCTGCCCCGGTGGGCGATCACAAGGATCGCCCCTACAGACCGAGCATCTTGCTGCCCCGGTGGGCGACCACAAGGGTCGCCACTACTGTCCTGGGCGACCACGAGGATCACCCCGACCGATCACCCGCCGAACGTCTTGCGCATCTGCTCGCAGTAGTATTGTACGTTTTCCCATTTGGCGTCCGGCGCAATGCGGTGATCGGGGCACGGGATGTAGCCGCCCAGATCGATCAACGGCTTCAGGCGCTCGACCTCGGCATCGATCGCCGCAAAGTCGTAGGCGAATACCTTCTTGTCCATGCCGCCGACGCCACGGAGTTCCGGGCCGTATTTCTCGCGCCACGGCGCGATGCTGGCATTCCAGGTGCCGACCTCGATCGGGAACATGGTGTTGACGCCGTTCTCGAACCAGGTGGGGATCAGTGCGTCGATCTTGCCGTCGCAGTCCAGCGACACAATGTTGATCCCGTGACCGTGCAGCAGATCGGTGATGCGGCGGTAGCGTGGGCCGACCTTCTGCTTGAAGACGCGCGGGCTGACGAGCGGGCCGCTGCGGAAACAGATATCCTCCCAGAAATGGCCGAAATCCCAGTTGTCGCCATACGTTTCCAGCGCCTTCTCCGTGGCCCAGTAACATAGGTCGGCGAAGGTCGCGATCATCTCGTCGAACAGAGCCGGGTCATCCGCTTGCAGATAGGAGAGGTTGACCATCCCGACGATATCCCGGATGCGGCCATAGAGGCTGCCGCACATCAGACCGATGGGGCGGTCCCGATCGGTGCGCTGTACCTCGGCCACAATCTCGTTGATGTGATCGCGGAATCGGGCGCGCGGCGCATCCGCTGCCTGGTCGCCCCGCGTAAGGTCGCCAATCACCGGCTCAGGGCGGAAGATGCGCTTTTCATCGGGGAGCATCCGCGGCTTGAAGAGCTCATCCCATTCTTTGCGTCCCTTGAACAGGTGATCGATCTCGGTGGGGATGCCGGTCGCGTCATCCTTTTGCAGGATGACGACACCGTCGCCGTTGACCTCTTTGCGCATGCCGTCCGGCATCACTTCGAGCACCTTGCGCTCAAAGGGCGGCAGCAGGTTGGTGTAGACGCCGAAAACGCGATACCAGTTGAAGTCGAAGCCCAGCTTGTTGCCGACTTCGAAGTCTGCGGCGTTGCCGTCGCCCCACTTGCGGGCTTGTTCGGCGGTGATGTGGCCTTCCTCGGCCCACTTGGCGAGCGTTTCGTTCCAGAAGCCGAAATGGACGACCGGCATGCGATCGTAGCTCCGGTAATTGAGGATCGCCATCGCGCGTTCGCGGTTGTTCATGGAGTCCCTTCCTTGGCTGAGGTGAGTATCATGCACTGCTGCTGCGCAGTGTGAGCAGACGAGGCAGGCGGCTGACCAACGCCGCAGTGATGACCAGCAGTTCCAGGCCGATCATGACGAGCGCAAATGTGACCGCCAGTTGGACGATCTGGTTTTCGGGAACGACCGGCAAGAGCGGCGGCAGCGGCGCATTCTTGATACCGGCGATGCGAAAGAAGGGGGAGAACAGGTAGGCAGCCACGGTGCCGATCACGGCGCCGCCGGCTGCCCCGTAGGCCGTGATCGTGATGTACTCGATGAAGACCTGACCGAGGATCTGGCGTCGCTGAAGGCCGATGGCATGGAGAACCGCGAAGCTGTGCAGCCGCTCATTAAGCGAGGCATAGGTGTTGATCAGCAGCCCTGCCAGCGCCATCGCCGACGCCGCCAGGAAGCCGACGCTGAGCGTGCCGAAGACGCCGACACGCTCCGTTTTGGCTTTCTCCTCGCCGATCAACGCGCCGGCATTTTGCAGGCCGGCCGGCTCAACACCCATATCCGACATCGCCTTGAGGGTGTTGGTGACGGGTTCGCCCTCTTTCAGCTTCAGCCAGATCTGATGCTCCGTCGGGCCGCCGGTCAGCGAGAACAGATAATCCAGGTTGGTGATGGCGACCGGCTGGTCTGGGAAGACCGTCGGGAAGTATTTGTACGTCCCGACGATGGTGAAGCGCGGCTGATAGCCGCCCGAACCGCCCATCGTGACCTGCCCCTGCAATGGGTCGCCGATCTTGAGTTGGGTGCTGGCCAACGCTTCTTCCGACAGCAGGATCGCATCGGTACGCGAAGCGAGCAGGTTCATCAGCCCACCCAGCGGCTCCGATGCGAAATCGCGGCGGAACCAGGCCACGGATGGGAAGGCGACCCGGTCGATGCCCAGCAAGCGGCCATTGACGGGCCGGTTGCCGTTCAGCGTCGCGCGCAGACGATAGTCGCCGACGCGTGTACCCGTCTCGACACCGGGCATTTGCGTGAAATCCTCCAACGGGATCACCCACGCATCCGACGCCGAACTTGAGGAGCCGCCTGAGCTACTGTTACCCGTATTCGCCGGCACAGGTCGGAAGCTCAAGTCTGTACCCGCCAGATAGTACATGCGGTCCGTCAGCCATTGATCCAGACTGGCGGCGAGCGAAAAGGTGTAGATGCCCAAGCCCAGGCAGATCATGATCAACAGCAGCGGATTGACGTAGCTCTGCGTCTGCCGCCCGAGCTGCCGCAGCGCCAGATGCGGTGTTACCCACGGCAGCAAGCCCGAAATCCAATCCAGCACCCGCATGATCAGCGGGAAGACGCGCATCAAGAGCAACGAGGCTGTCAGGATGAAGAGCGCGGGCACCAGCACCAGCAATGGATCTCGGAAGAGGTCGCCGGGCCGATCGTTGACCAGCATCGCCAGCGAACCGCGCTTGTTCAGTTGATCGTAGGCGTAGACGGTGGGGATGATCAGTAGCAGGTCGAGGTAGTAGCGGTACCAGAACGGCGCCTTCATGGGGCGCGAGTATTCGCGTTCCGCTTCGACGACGCTCTGATGTCCGGCGCTCCAGGCCGGGACGAGGCGGGCGATCAGCGAGACGACAAGCGCAAAGACGACCAATCTGACATCGAGTCCCTGAAGCGAAATCGGCATCAGCGGCCGCGGCTCGAAGGCGAGGAAGCTGACGGTTTGACTCATCAGTTGGGCGATGCCCAGCCCCATCGCGAGGCCCACGGGCACCGCAACGAGATAGATCAGCAGTTGTTCAACGAGCGTCAGGCTGAGGATCGACCCGACGCCGACCCCGCGGCTGACCATGATCGCTGTCTCGCGGCGTTGCCACCTGGCGACGATGGCCGATGTGAGCACCAGGAAGTAGATCAGGAAGCCAAAGGCCGGCAAGTTGAATCCCAGCAGCAAAATTGTCAGTGTCGAATTGCGAACGACGAAGTTTTCCATCGGTTTGATGGGGGAGACATCCAGCTTGGCGCCTGGCGCGTATTGGCCGATGACGTTCATGGCGCGTTGGAACCCGTTCAGGTAGGCCTGCGAGCGAGCCGGGTTCAGCGCACTGTCATCGAGGATCAGTTGCCAGGCAGCATAGCGGGTGCCGCCGGTGATGAGCGGCTGTATGCGTGAGACGTAGTCATCTCGACGCACCAGGAAGGCATCGTTCAACGCCAATGTGGGGTCGGTGAACCAATAGGTGTCTTTGGGATTTGTCGCCTGCCAGAAGCCGCGCACGCGCACCGGCAACAACTCGGAGACCATCGTCACGCCGACCGAATACTTGTCGCCGACGTTCATGCCGGCGGTGGCGGCGAAATCGCTGGGCACCCAGATGTCCGTCGCATCTGTCGAGGCCGGGCTGTCCAGCGGATCGCCGGTGATCTGCAGATGATCCTGAACCCCTTCGATGTAGGCAAGGTTGGCGTTGCCGAGATACCTGGCCCGCTCCGAGCCCCCGCTGTCTCCGGGTTGCGCCTGGAGCATCAGGCCGCCACTCTCGACCATGAG
>JALOOE010000086.1 GCA_025454565.1 Anaerolineae bacterium | reverse complement strand
GTCCTGGCGCAGAACGCCATGGTCAGCGGTCTGATGGATGCGCCATACACCCGGCAATACATCGGCACACTGCCCTACGGGTACTTTGTTCAGCAACTGAGCCAATGGGGGCTGGGCTGGCCGCTAGGGCTGGTGGCTTGGGGCGGCTTCGCGTGGGTGCTGATCCGCCTCGGGATGCGCCGCGCGGGCCGCGCCGAGGTCGTGATGCTGGCCTGGGCGCTGCCCTATTTCGCTCTGACCGGTGCGTTTCACGCCAAATTCCTGCGCTATATGGCGCCCCTGCTCCCCTTCCTGTTGATCTTCGGCGCGGGCGCGGCGTGCGCTGCGTATCGCTGGATAGCCAACCGCTGGGGAAGACCGGGCCGGTTTGCGGGGGGTGTCGTTGCGCTTTTCATCGCCGCGACCACGGTTGGCTGGTCATCTGCGTTCGTAGGGATCTATCGACAGGAGCATCCCTGGCTTCAGGCTTCGCGTTGGATCTACAGCAACATCCCCGAGGGCAGCAAGCTGCTGACGGAGCATTGGGATGACGCGCTGCCGTTGCGGATGGACGAGATCCCGGGGCGGCCTCCGCTGCGCGAGTATCGAAGAATCGAGTTGCCGCTTTACGACGCCGATACCCCGGCCAAGTTGGACCGGCTGGTCGAAGAACTCGGCAGCGCCGACTACCTGATCCTGGCCAGTAACCGCCTGTCTGCGCCGATTTCGCGCCTGCGCGAGCGTTATCCGATGACAAGCAACTATTACCGGCTGCTGGAGAGCGGCGAGCTGGGCTATACGCCCGCCGCCGAGTTTGTGGCCTATCCAGGGTTGCTTGGCCTGACCATCCCCGATGACCACGCCGACGAGAGCTTCACCGTCTACGATCACCCGCGAGCGATCATCTATCGAAACACGGGACAAGTCAGTCCGGCGCTGCTACGCGCTCGGCTGGAACGCTATCTGCCGCGGGCGAGGGTTGCAGGTTCCGGGTTGAAGGTTGAAGGTTCCGGGTTGAAGGTTGCAGGTACCGGGTTGAAGGTTGAAGGTTCCGGGTTGAAGGTTGAAGGTTCCGGGTTGAAGGTTGAAGGTTCCGGGTTGAAGGTTGAAGGTTCCAGGTTCAGGGTTGAAGGTAGTTCGTCCGACCTTCAACCTTCAACCTTCAACCTTCAACCTTCCCCATCCAGCCGCCCCCCCGGCCACGCGCGCGATCTGCCGCGGGCGAGGGTTGCAGGTTCCGGGTTCAAGTTCACGGTTGAAGGTTCCGGGTTTAAGGTCGAAGGTAGTTCGTTCAACCTTCAACCTTCAACCTTCAACCTTCAACCTTCAACCTTCAACCTTCAACCTTCAACCTCCAACCTTCAACCTTCAACCTTCAACCTCCAACCTCCACCTCCCAATCCTCCCCCCGCGTCGTTGATGCTCGGCCAGCCGGTTGACACGTTGCCCGTCGTGGCCGATTTCCGCTGGAACCGGCTCGCAAGCGAGAGCCCGATCCTCGCCTCGCTGCTCTGGTGGCTGGCGCTGAGCGTTGTGGGTTGGGCGGCCTGGCCGTTGCTCTTTCCGTTGCTTGGCGGCCTACAGGATCGGGGCTACGGTCTGGCGCGCACCGCCGGATGGCTGCTGGCCGGCTGGGTGCACTGGATGGCGGTCAGCCTGGGGCTGTGGCAGAACCGTCTGGCGCCGCTGGCGCTGATCTGCGCCGGTCTGATCCTTGCCGGAGCCGGCGCGTGGTGGATCCAGCGGCGTCGCATCGGCGCGTTCCTGGCGACCCGGCGGCGCCTGCTTCTGGGAGAGGAGGGGCTGTTCGCGCTGGCGTTCCTGGCTTTCGTCGGCATTCGCATTCTTAACCCAGACCTGTGGCAACCCTGGAACGGCGGCGAGAAGTTCATGGAATCGGCGTTCCTGAACGCTATCCTCCGCAGCCCGCACTTCCCGCCCTATGATCCCTACTTCGCAGGCGGCAGCCTCAACTATTACTATTTCGGGCTGTATCTGGTCTCGATTCCGATCAAGCTCACCGGGATTGCACCGGAAGTGGCCTACAATCTGGCGGTGCCGGGCCTGTTTGCGTTGACGGCAGTCGGCATTTTCAGTGTGGGGCATACGCTGGCCGCTGGCGGACGGCGGATGACGGAGGACGGAGGACGGAGGACGGAGGACGGCATACCTGGTCGACCGGTGATCGCAGGGCTGCTGGCGGTGGTGCTGGCGCTGCTGATGGGCAATCTTGACGCGCTCAGCCAGTTCATCGAGCAGCTCAGGTCACGCTTGGCCGGGATGGCCGCGCCCGGCTTCGATTATTGGGCCTCGAGCCGGGTCATTCCCGAAACCATCAATGAGTTTCCGTTTTGGACCTTCCTGTTCGCCGATCTTCATCCACATCTCATTGCCATGCCGTTTGGGATTCTGGTGGCGGGACTGGCGGTCAATTGGGTGTTGGAAGCTGGAAGCTGGAAGCTGGAAATTGGAAGTGAACGGAACCGCCGGTTACTTCGTGTTTCCTTGTCTGTTTGTCTCCTCATCCTCGCGCTTGGCGCGATGGGCGCAATCAATACCTGGGATCTGCCGACCTACACCCTGTTGGTAACGGGCGCGCTGCTGATCGCGGCCTGGCGCAGCCGGCGCGTATGGATCATGCTTGCTTCGATCGCGTTGAGTGCGGGGATCGGCGCGGCCGCCGTGATCGCGTATGCGCCGTTCTATGTGCATTACCAATCGCAATTCGGCGATCAGACTGGGCCGCTTCTGGACCGATATCTCGGCTGGGTGCGCGCGGCGAGCTCGCTCATGCCGTGGCTGACAGTTTGGGGCATCCCCCTCTTCCTCAGCCTGAGCGCGCTGGCGGGGCTGTGGCTTGCACGGCGAGGGAACGAGGAAGGCGCGGCGCAAGCGCGCAACGTGGCCCATTCGGCCACGGACGAGCCAGTGTTGGAAGCGAGCGCCTGCATTGACGACTTCGACAGCGTTGCCTCGGATGGAATTGCCGAGGGTGCTGCAACCTTGTCGCGGGATGAGATCGCGGACGATGGCGCGCTGGGTCAGGATGTCGCTGGCGTGCTCGATCAGACCACTCAGGATGTCGTGGAGTCGTCGAGCCAGGCGCGTCCGCGTCTACGTCTGCTCGGCGTGCTGGCGTGGATCGGTCTCGTGCTGCTCTTGGTGGCCCTGGATCGCACAACCGCTGGCCTCATGCTACTGTTGCTCGGCATGGCTCTGCCGATCGTCTTCGCGCGCAGTGCGCCGCCCGAAGATAATCTACTGGCGCTCCTGCTGGCGCTCGGAGCCGGGGTGGTCGCCGGGACAGAGCTCGTATTTCTGCGCGATTTCCTGGCGGGCGGCGATTGGTATCGTATGAACACGCTGTTCAAGTTCTCCGTGCCGGCGTGGCTACTCTTGGGGACCGCGTGCGGTGTGATGCTGCCGCGCCTCTGGCACGAGTTGAGCCGGCTGCCGGCTTGGGTGGCCGCGCTCTGGCGGTCGGCGTTGGTCCTGGCAGTGCTGGCAGGTTTGTTGTTCTTGCCGCTGGGCGTTCCAGCCCGTGTGCAGGATCGCTTTCCCGGCGCGCGACCGCCCATCGGCACCCTCAACGGCATGGACTATATGACGGTGGGCAGACTGGCCTGGCCCGATGCCAATCATGAGATCGATCTGGCCTACGACTACCTGGCCATCCGCTGGCTGCTCGATCATGTGACCGGCACGCCTGTTGTGGCCGAGGCGCCGGCCGGAGGCTACACGGTCGATGGTCAATCTGTCACCGCCGATTACTATCGCGCCGGTGGACTGCGCGCTGCCAGCTTCACCGGTTTGCCGACTTTTGTTGGTCAACATCAATACGAGCAGCGCCCCGGAGATCAGGTGGGGCAGCGCACGCAGTTGGGCCAGGAGTTCTTCGAGACGACCGACATCGGGCGCACAAGGGAACTGATGCGCCAGTTGCGCGTCGGCTACATCTATGTCGGACCATTGGAGCGCATGCTTTTCCAGCCCGAAAGTCTGCGCAAGTTTGACACGCTGGTCGAGCAGGGCGAGCTGGAGACTGCGTACCGGAACCAGCAGGTGACGATCTATCGAGTGACGCGCTAAATGGGAGAGGAACGGGCATCGGAATCACTCATATCCAAAGCGCAGTGTGACCAAAGCGGCGGTTCGATTGTCATATTATTAGGTTCGCAATTATCAAGGCTGATCAGGTCATGACAGACGGAGTGAGGAGTGACGATCCGTCGGCACTGGTCGCGAGTTTGTTCGACCAGTACCAGCCTGCGCTTTTTGGCTACCTCTACCGGCTGGTTGGCACGCGAGAGTGGGCAGAGGAGTTGACCCAAGAGACCTACCTGCGGGCATTCAGCGCCCGTGATCGACTACCGGAGGTCGAGAATCGCCGGGCCTGGCTGTATCGTATCGCGACCAACGTTGCCTTGAACGCGCTCAAGCGGCAGCGGCGTTTCGCCTGGTTGCCGTGGCAAGGCGGCGCGAACGATCCGGCTCCCGAAAGGAATGTGGCCGAGCGCGTTGCTGAGCGTAACTCGCTGGAGAAGGCTCTCGCTGCACTGCCAGCAGCATATCGTGCGCCACTCCTGTTGTACACCCACTATGGCTTCAGTGTCAGGGAAATTGCTGAGGCTCTCAATCTGAGAGAGGGCGCGGTGAAAACCCGCTTGTATCGGGCACGTGAGATGTTCAGACAAGCATATGCGCATGAGGATCGCTATGAAGAGCCATAGCCAAATCCGAACACTATTAGCATCCTATCGCGATCTCGATGCTTCGGATCGCGCCGTGGTTGAGCGCCACATCGTGGCATGCGCCTCGTGCGCCGCTCGATCGGACGCCTACCAGCGAATGGATCGCGACTTGGCGACACTGGAGGATGAATTTCGGCCCCGGAGGACGGCGTCCCAGATGCGGGCTGCGGCTGCCGTTGTGGCCGGCGCCGCGCGAGAAACTGGCGCAAAACACGACCGTACGACGTTAGCGGTGCTTGTACCGATTGGCCTGTTGTTCCTGCTGATCGGCGCACTCCTGATCATGCAATTGTCGCACTCGCCCGATGGTAATAAGCTCGCCGAGACGCCGAGCACCACTCCGACGCCTACAACTCTGGTGATGCTCAATACGCCGGTCGATACGGCATTTCAGGTGGCTGCTGCGCGTGTCACGCAGGCGCCTCGCCCGCGAGTGCAAGAGGCACCGGCGCCACCATCGACGGTCGACATCATCACGCCTGAGGCCGCACGCTCCGTGAAATGAGCGGATGCGCCGCTACCGCTACAGAGTCGGCGCGACAAGTTTGGGCGCTGATCGTGCCTCGTGCTAGAATTTCTCGCTGAACCTGGCAATTACTGAAAGATCGCAATTACCACGAGTAGTAGAGCGATGAACTGATGTTTGCAACCCTCTCCTGGTGGCTGGTGATCCAGATCTTCGCGTTGGCGGCGCTGCCGTTGGGCTGGCGTTTGTTCGGGCGTCTGCCGGGCCGCGGCTATCCGCTGGTGAAGGCGTTGGGCCTGCTGTTGGTGTCCTACCTTCTCTGGATGGGAGCCACCATCCGTCTGTTGCCGAACACCATCGGCGGGATCGCGGTCGCGCTCCTCATCGTCGCTGCGCTATCGATCTGGGTGGGGCGGGACAGTCTGCGCCGCAGTGATGGCGAGACCGGCGCGCGTCCCCTCATCGCGTGGCTGAGACTGCATTGGCCCCTGATTCTGGTGACCGAGCTGCTCTTTGCCCTTGTTTTCGTCGCGTGGGCGGCGTTCCGGGCCTTCAACCCTGAGATTGCCGGCACCGAGAAACCGATGGAGTTCGCCTTCATCAATGGTGTGCTCGGCAGCCGTTTCTTCCCGCCCCAAGATCCCTGGTTGTCAGGCTATGCCATCAGTTATTACTATTTCGGCTACATCATGCTGGGCCTGCTCATCCGGCTCACCGGCGTCGATCCTGCGGTCGGCTTCAATCTGGGTGTTGCCCTCTGGTATGCGCTGGTCATGGTGGGGGCGTTCGGGGTCGTGTATGAGTTGGTGATGATCGGACGACCGGCGACGGACGACGGACGACGGACGACGGACGACGATCGATCACGCATCACGTATCACGTATCACACAGCTCACGCAGCCCCGGCGCGGGCCGCGGCATCGGCTTTGGACTTCTCGGCGCAGCCTTCGTCGGTTTCATCGGCAACCTGGAGGGGGTCATCGATGTCGCCTATCACCGGGGACTCGTGCCGTTGACCTGGATCAAGTGGATAGACATAAAGCAACTACTGGACACGCCACCGACGGGCAACTGGACAGGCGGGTTCTGGTGGTGGTGGCGCGCCTCACGCGTGATTCATGACCGGGACCTGCTCGGTAATTCGGTCGAGGTGATCGACGAATTTCCGTTTTTCAGCTTCCTCTTGGGCGATCTGCATCCGCACGTGCTGGCCCTGCCCTTTGCGCTCCTGGCAATCGGCCTGGCACTGCATTTGATGCTGGGAGCTAGAAACTGGAGGCCGGAAACTGAGGCTTTCCGTTCATCGGCAGCGAGCTTCCAGCAGCGAGCTTCCAGCTTCTGGTCCATGCTCGGCGCGTTCACCGGTCTTGGCACGCCCGGCATCGTCCTGGCGGCGCTGCTGCTCGGCGCGCTGGGCTTCCTCAATACATGGGACTTCCCGATCTATGTCGGGCTGGCGACGCTGGCGATCGGCGCTGGGCTGGCGCTGGCGGTTGGGTTGACACGCGGTGCGGTGGCTCGCGCCCTCGGCGCAGGCATTGTCCTGGGTGCGTTCGGCTGGCTGCTCTATCTGCCATTTTACATCGGGTTCCAATCGCAACTGGGCGGCGTTCTGCCCAACGTGCTCTTCCCCAGCCGTTTCAGTCAGTTCTTCGTGATGTTCGGCCTGTTCCTGGTCGTGATCCTCTTCTACTTGATCTTGTTGAGCCGACAGGCGCCGGGCAAGGCGCTGCGGCGAGGATTCCTGGGCGCGTTTCCGTGGGTTCTGCTGACGCCGTTGGCGCTGATGGCAGTCTTCCTGCTGGTCTTCACCCTCCTGCCCCAGGGCAGGGCCTTCGTCGATACCTTCCTGGACAGTCCGGCCGTCAAGTCGGCAGTCGGCGACCGTTCGATGGGACAGTTGGCGGCTCTGATCGGCCGTCTGCGGCTGGCCAGCCCATGGACCTACCTGATCTTGGCGGGTCTGATCGGTTGGGTGGGCGGACTGTTATGGGCGCTGCTGCATCGCGAGAGCCGCACCGAGACGGAGACGACCACCGACAAGGGCGGCGCCGCTGCTCACCCTCTCACCCTTTCACCTGTTCACGCCCGCGTCCCAGAGATCTTCGCGCTCATCATGATCGGGATGGCGCTGCTGTTGGCCTACAGCGTCGAGTTCATCTACCTGCGTGATCTCTTCGGCACACGCATGAACACGGTGTTCAAGTTCTATTACCAGGCGTGGGTGATGTTGGCGCTGGCCGCGGCGTTCGGGGTGAGCCGTCTGGCGGGGCGTGAAGCGCCCTGGGCGCTGAAGGCGCCTGCGCTGCTCCTGACCATCCTGCTGGTGGCCGGATCGTTGGTCTACCCGCTTGCCGCGATTCCCAGCAAGGCAGGTGATTTTCGGGGTCAGGCTACGCTCGACGGGTTGGCCTACCTGCGGCAGAGCAGCCCGGCAGATGTATCCGCCATCGAATGGATTCGAGCCAACGTCCCCCCCGACGCAGTTGTGCTAGAGTCTAGCGGTGGCTCCTACAGCCCGGAGGGGGCCGGTCGCATCTCGATGTCCACCGGCAACCCCACGCTGCTGGG
>JALOOE010000085.1 GCA_025454565.1 Anaerolineae bacterium | reverse complement strand
CCCATCGGTGTGTTTCAGCCTGCTGACAGTGCCGCTGCTGTGGGCGCTGGCGCGGCGGCTTTTCGGCGTGGACCGTCTGGGGCAGATCGCCGGTCTGGTCGCGGCGCTGCTCGCGGCGATTTCCCCGCTCTACGTCTACTTCGCCCAGGAAGCGCGCATGTATGCGCAGTTGACGTTCCTGGGCGCGCTGGCGGGGTACGCGCTCTTACGGACGAAGGACGAAGGACGAAGGAGGAAAGGCCATTCACGGCATTCGTCTTTCCATTCGTCTTTCGTCGTTGGTCTTTCGTCCGCCAAGTGGTGGCTTGCCTTCATCCTCGCCTCAGTGGCGGCGCTCTACACCCACTACTTCGCGGCGTTTTTGCTGCTTGCTTACGGCGTGTGCGTGGTACTGGCGTGCATCCCTGGAGTCATCCGACCGTCGCGCCGCGGCCGGGCGGCGCGACAACTCGCCGTCTTCGGCAGCGCCGCCCTGGCAATCGTGATTCTCTATCTCCCCTGGTTACCCGCGATGCTGACGCGCTACCGCGTCGATCGTTCTTTTTGGCAGGGCGCGCTCAAGCTCGGCGAAGCGCTACGGCACGTGGCGGTCAGCTTCACCGCCGGCGCGCCGGAGACGATGTTAGAGGCCGACGCGGTGCGCCTGCTGCCGTGGTTCGGGATCGCGTTTGCGATCGCGGTGGCGGCGCTGGTCTGGCCGGACGGAGGACGGACGACGGAGGACGGAAGCGGGGCGACCGAGGCAGGCGCCTCAAGGAATGGCGCAGGTCGCAGATGGTCCCTTATCTATCTGTTTGCCTGTCTGCTCGTCCCCATCATCGCGATCCTCGCCCTGGCCTCGCGCACGCCGAAGTTCAACGCGCGCTACCTGATGCTGGTTTCGCCGGCCTATCTGCTCATCTTGGCGGGGGGGATCGGGGCATTGTGGATTGCGGACTTCGGATTGCGGATTGGACGACGCGACACCCATCACGCATCACGCATCACGTCTCACGTTTCACGTTTCACGCATCACGCATCACGCCTCCTCGCCGTGCTTCTCCTACTCTTCCTGTCCTTCGCTTCCATCCAGAGCCTGCGTAACTGGTTCACCGATCCGGCCTTCACGAAGGCGCAGTGGCGCGAGTTGGTTGCGGCGGTGCGAGCGCAGATCGCTCCGGGTGAGGCGGTGGTGTTGGTGTCGGGACACGCGTGGCCCGTGTGGGACTACTACGCCCCTGACATCGCACGCGTGCGCCTGCCCGACATCGACATCCTAGATGTGAATGCGGCGCTTGGCTTCGACGCGGGCGCAGCGCTGAACGCGGCCTTGGCGGGCAAGTCCGGTGTCTGGCTGGTGCGTTGGCAGGATGAGGCGGTCGATCCGGTCGGTTTCGCACCCTACTTCCTGGATCGGGCCGGACGAGAGGAGCCAGTCGCAGAGCAATTTTGGCAGCTCGGTCTGCGACACTGGCGGCTGCGCCCGGACGTGACGATCCAGGCCGAGCCGCGGCCGGCCCATGCGGACGGCGCCAACTACGACCACAAGCTCGCCCTGCTCGGCTGGGACGACCCGGTTGACGGACAGATGGCGGTGTACTGGCGCGGCATCAACACGATGTCGCGCGACTACCAGGTTTCGCTCATCGTGGAAGACGCGGCCGGGCGCGAGGTCGGCCGCTGGGATGGTCGCCCGGCCGGATACGCCTACCCGACCACGCGCTGGCGCCCCGGACAGACGCTTTTCGGGCAATATCCCGTTCCGCTGCCCGCAGACGCGCCGCCGGGCGACTACATCGTGACGCTCGCGGTCTACGATGCTGCGACCCCATCCGGTCTGGACATCCGGGATGCCGCCGACAACCCGGCCGGCAAGCGCGTCCGCCTGGGGCCGATCCAATTGAAGGCAAGATGATGGACCGGTTTTGACGCGCCGTCCTCCATCTGCTAGACTGCCCTCATTCGTGATTCGCTGATTCGCTGATTCGCTGATTCGTGATTCGCTGATTCGTGATTTGCTGATTCGTGATTTGCTGATTTGCTGATTTTCGGAGGTCTTCCGTGCGGGTTTTCGCCCGATTCATCCCATTTGCGATCCTGGCCGTTGCAGCAACCTTCCTTGCGAGCTGCGCCTTCGGCCCGCTGCTGTCCGATGTCAAGGTCGCGCCGGCTGCGATCTCGCCGAACGCCGACGGCGCCGCTGATGTGACGCACATCAACTATCGCATCAATCGGCCCGCAAATGTCTCGATCTACTTCGTAGATGCGCAAGGCAAGCGCCACAACTTCCGCGACGCGCAACGCCGCTCGCCGGGCAAATACGACGTCTTTTGGGGCGGCGCGATCAACGATCCGCAGGCGCAGCCGGTGGCCGGCGGGCAGATGCTCGTCGAAAGCCAGGTGCTGCCCGATGGCGCCTATACCTGGGTGGTGGAGGCGATCGACGATGCCGGACGAACCGAGAAGGCCGAAGGGCAGATCACCCTCTCCGGCGGCGACCGCACCTTGCCCGAACTGCGCAACTTCACGGTCGTGCCGCAGGAATTCACGCCCAACCAGGACAGCATCCGGGATCGGGTCTCGATCGCCTATTATCTCAGCAAGAAAGCCGAGCGCGTCCAGGTTTACCTCGAGCCGGCTCACACGCTGCCCGGCCAGCCCAAGCTGAAATATCCCGTCGAGGAAAAGGAATCGCGGGCGAAGGTTGCGCCGGGCGATGCGGGCTATCACGGCTACGACTATGATGGCGGCGTGGATCTCTTTGCAGAGCCGCCGCCGGACGGCGATTACATTGTCTACGGCGAAGCGGAGGATAGGATCGGCAACCGCGTGATCGTTTCTTCCACGCTGACGATCAAGGAGGGCGGCAAGCCGCGCGCTGATGTCGCGGGCGGTGAGATCGACTGGCAGGGTGAAGTGAACCGTATCGTCAGTGTGCCGCTGGGACAGAGCCTCTGCTTCACCGCGACGGTGGAGAACATCGGCCCGGTGCCGATCCGCACGGCGGGGCCCTGGCCGGGGCAGAGCTACAAGTTCAGCGAAAACTACAACACCCTGGCAAAACGTGCTGCCGAGGACTCGTGGTATCAGCAGGCCGGCGTCTGGCGCTTCGGCGTCAATTTCGACACAACCGGCGTGGACTTCCCCTTCCGCTGGGCTATCGGCCACAAAGAAGACCTCGAAGAGCGCATCATCGATGGCAAGCCGCAGTACTACCTGCTGCCGGGCAAACGGAGGTGGGCACCCAATTCTGGTGGGGCGGGCTGATCCACGAATTCGTGGAAGTGGCAAACAACTACATCGACCGGATCAGCGTATCGGTGGGCGCGCCGTGAGCGGACGACGGGCGACCGACGACGGACGACCGGCCGCAGATGCCGCTTCGCTGGCGGTCGTCGTTGTCAGTTATAACGTGCGTGATCTGCTGCGCGCCTGCCTCAGCGCAGCCCTCGCCAGCCTGGCACAATCCGGATACGCAGTCAACCCTGCGTCGTCGGTCGTTGGCCCTCGGTCGTCCACCCTCATCGTCATCGACAACGCCTCGGCCGACGGCAGCGCGGAGATGGTCGCGGTCGAGTTCCCGCAGGTGCGCCTGGTCGCCGCGCAGGACAACCTGGGGTTTGCCGGGGGCAACAATCTCGCGTTGCGGATGCTCGGTTTCGGCGGTGCAGAGGTGCAGGGAGCCGGAGGAGCGAAGGAGCAGCCAGACGGTGCTGATTCGCCATTCGCCATTCGCCATTCGCCATTCGTCCTTCTCCTCAACCCGGACGCCGAGCCGCTCGGTGACGCGCTCGGACAGATGGCGCGCTTCCTGGATGAGCACCCGAACGCCGGCGGCGTGGGCGCGCAGCTTCAATATCCCGATGGCCGCTTCCAGCACGGCGCGTTTCGCTTCCCGGATCTGTGGCAACTCTGGTTCGACTTCTTCCCGCCGCGACCGCGGCGGCTGCTGGATTCCGGGTTGAACGGCCGCTATGCGCGTGCGTTGTACGATGCCGGAACGCCCTTCCCGATCGATTTCGCGCTCGGCGCCGCGCTGATGGTGCGTCGCGAGGCGATCGAGGCAGCCGGACTGCTCGACGAAGGCTACTTCATGTACGCCGAAGAGGTGGACTGGTGCTGGCGCATCCAGCGCGCCGGCTGGCCGTTTTATTGCGTGCCGGCGGCGCGGGTGATCCATCACGGCGGGGCCAGCGCGCGCCAGTTCCGTGAGCAGTCCTTCCTCAACCTATGGCGCAGCCGGAAGCGGCTCTACGACCGCTTCTATGGGCCGGGACGTCGCCGGCTGGCCGTACAAATCGTGCGTCTGGGCATGTGGGCGGAGGCACGGCGAGCACAGCGCGTGGCGGACAGGGGGGAGATCGCAGTGGATGAACTGAACAGGCGTTTGGCAGCGATCAACGAAGTTCGGACGCTTTTTGCAGGAGCCTTGTAGAGTCAGGGCATCCTCATAGTGTGGCTGGCACAACGGGGAGTTGACGACCGCCACAGTTATGATAGGATGCAAACGGATGTTCTTGGCTTCAAAGCGTTGGAAGAGCGACGATAGGATGGCGGCGATGGCACGTAAGCTCATTGCATTCGGTTGGTATGGGGGCAAGTACAGCCATCTCGAATGGTTGCTCGGCTTGTTGCCGGCGGCTCATCATTACTGTGAACCGTTTGGAGGATCGGCCGCAGTACTGCTGAATCGCGAGTCATCTCCGGTTGAGACGTATAACGACATCGATGGCGAGGTGGTGAACTTTTTCCGAGTGCTGAGAGAGCAGAAGGACGAGCTGATTTACGCCATTGGCATGACACCATTCGCTCGCGAAGAATTCCACCAGGCGATTCTGACCAACGGGAACGGTCATGATCTGTCGCCCCTGGAGCGGGCAAGACGTTTCTTCATCCGCGCGCGACAGGTGCGTACAGGACTTGCCCAGACTGCCTCAGTCGGTCGTTGGGCCAATTGTCTGCAAACCAGCCGCGCCGGGATGGCCGGCGCGGTATCGCGCTGGCTCGGAAGTGTCGAAGGATTGGAGTGGATCGCAACGCGCTTGCTGCGCGTCCAGATCGAAAACGATCTGGCAACTAGCGTGATCCGGCGGTACGATAGTCCCGAGACGCTTTTCTACTGCGATCCTCCGTATCCGCACGACTCGCGCGGGGACTCTAAGGCATATCAATATGAGATGACGGATTTGCAGCACATGCAGCTTTATGAAGTTGTGTCGCAAGTGAAGGGCAAGATTGCGATCTCAGGCTATCATGGTACTCTGATGGACAACCTATACAAAGGCTGGAATGTTCATGAGGAAGGCTCCAAAAAGGCCCACTCAATCAAGGCCGAACGCTCTGAAGTTCTCTGGACAAACTACTGATTAAAGCAAGCGTGACCTATGTCTGAAACATGGTATGAGGCTTCCTCGCTCGCCGTCGTCATCCTCACCAAGAACGAAGCGCGCCATATCGGCGAGTGCATCGCCACGCTGGGGTTTGCAGATGAGGTTGTGGTTTCCGATTCGTACAGCGACGACGGTACGGTGGAGATCGCCCGGTCAGCCGGCGCGACGGTGCTTCAGCGGACGTTCGACAACTTCGCGGGCCAACGTAACGCTGCGCTGGAGGCGGTTGACGCAGCGTGGATCTTCTTCGTGGATGCGGACGAGCGGATCACGCCGGAGCTCGCCGCCGAGGTGCGGCAGGTCATCACCGAACGATCAGAGGCCGGCTGGTGGGTGCCGAGGCACAACTTCATCGCCGGCCACGAGGTGCGCCACGGCGGATTCTACCCGGACTACCAGTTGCGCCTGCTCCGCCGCGCCTGCGCCCGTTATGATCCTGAGCGTCCGGTCCACGAGGTTGTGATGCTGGATGGGGAAGCCGGCTACCTTAAGCAGCCGATGATCCATTACAATTACGCGAGTTGGGCGCAGTTTCACTGGAAGCAGCGCCGTTACGCCCAATTCGAGGGGCGCATCCTGGCCGAGCGCGGGGTCAAGCCGTGGCCGCACAAGTTCATCCGCCAGCCGCTCCGCGAGTTTTGGCGGCGCTACGTGACGCTCCAGGGCTACCGAGATGGTTGGATCGGGTTGAAGTTAGGGGTTTTGCTGGGGTTTTACTACGGTTTTATGCCGCACTGGTATTTGTTGCGTCAAACGTGAAACGTCTCAGATCGCTTGCGTCTTCGGTCCTTCGTCCTTCGTCGGCATAGCCACCCCGATCCGCTTCAGGATCATCGGCAGCCCCTCTGCGATCAACTGATCCAATTGCGCGGCGGTCCTGGCGTAGCCCTCCATCGGCCCGCCATATGGGTCGGCGATATCTTTGCTGCGTCCGACCATCTCGGTCAGCAGGAACACCTTGCGTAAATGCTTGGGCTCCAGATAGAACAGCGAGCGCCGGTGCTCTTCCTCCATGACCAGGACGATGTCGGCTTGCTCCAGAAGCTGGGCGGTCATCGGTTGCGAACGGTGATCGCCCAGCGAGATGCCCTGGCGCGCCAACACCGTCGCCGATCCCTCACTTGCGCTTGAGCCCGCCCTGGCCCACACACCCGCAGATTGCACTCCGATCTCATCGGACAGGTCCAGCGCCGCGAGATGCTTGCGCATGAGCGCGGCCGCCATCGGCGAGCGACAGATATTGGCGGTGCAGACGAAGACGATGGTTTTCATAGAGTTTCTGACGCGGTACACGACGTTGATCTGGTTCTCGTTCAGGTTGAAAAAGACGAAGAAGTCGTGCCCCAGGAGTTCCATCTGGTCGACGGCTTCCTCTTCATCCATCGGCGCCATCGAAAAGCGCTTGACGCGCGAGATGCGGGACGGCTGTTCGTCGGCCGAGGCGCTCTCCTCTTCAGCTTTATCAGCCGGCGCGACCGGGACTTCGCCCTCTACGCCGCGTTTCGACCAACGCTTACCTTTGTAGCGGTCAGCCTGGCGCTGCATCTTGTCGAACACGGCATCGATAGAAGCGAACATATCCGAGGATGCCTCCTCGGCGCGCAGAATGGCATGCTTGGTGCGCAGCGTCACCTGAGCGATTTGGCTGTCCTTGGCGGCGCGGGTGTTCTCGACAGTGAGTTCGACCCGCGCGTCGATGATGTTTGGCAGGTACCGATCCAATCGGCCGATCTTTTTCTCGACGTACTTCCGCAGGGAGTCAGTGATCTCGAGGTTTTTGCCGGCGATGGCGAGTTGCATGGGGTACGCTCCTTTCCGTGCGACTTGGTATCTACCGGGAAAATGCCGCGTTAGCCCCGATTGCCACCGGCATCACCGCAGACCAACCGAGACATCCCCGATAGACTCTTGTCAGGGCGCCGGGAGCTTCACGCCTTGAGGACTGGATAAGGCCAAGCTATGGGGTCGCCCGTGTGAGTGATCCTATTGTAGCTCGATTTACGGCGGAAGTCAACGTTTTTCGAGTCCGCTGCGCGCCGAAATCTCCTCAGTTACTGCGATATGCGCCCTGCCGGTCGCGCCGCCGCGCCAACTCACTGGTGTAGCGCCGGCCGAGCGTGTCGGCATTCTGGCCCAGCCATTCGCTGAGCCGCGTCGTGCCGGCCGGCGGCGCGTCGACGTAGAGCAGGCCGGACATCAGCCCCTCGATCTCCTCAGGCGTGATCATCACGTCGTCGACGAATGCGCCCAACACTTTACCGGTCAGATAGCCGAGCGCGGGCGGGACGGACACGATCGGCCGCCGCACGCCGATCTGCTTCGCAATTTCCGCCACCATGTTGCGATAGGTGTAGCTCTCCGGCCCGATGGCGTTGATGATGACATCGGGGAGGTCGACCTGTTGCCCCTGCGCCACTGCCAACGCGGCCAGATCATCGACATGGATCGGCTGAACGCGGTACTGACCGTCGCCGAATACGCCCATGACGGGCAGATGCCGGATGGCCCAGGCGATGTTGTTGATCAGGATATCCTCTTTGCCGAACAACACCGTCGGCCGCAGGATAGCGTAGGAGAGGCCGGATTCGCGCAGCGCGCGCTCCAGGCGGGCTTTGCCGCGGAAGTACTCCAGGCGCGAATCCTCGGCCGGGTTGGTGATGCTGACGTGCACGATCCGCCGCACGCCGGCCCGTTGGGCCGCCTCGAAGAGGATCAGTGTGTTCTGCACGGCATCGGCGTGGGTGAAGGTGGGATGGTTGAAGCGCACCCAGTAGGTGTTGTAGAGCACCGCGACGCCGCGCAAACTCTCGACGAGCTTGTCGGGCTGGTCGAAATTGAACGGGTACGCGGCCAAGCGGCCGCCGAACTCGTTCGCGCGATCGGTCGAGTTCGTCAGCGTGACGACACGCTGATTGGCCGCGAGCAATCGCCGCGCGATGTATTTGCCTGAATAACCGAACGCGCCCGTGACGGCGTGAATCGTTGAGTCAGTCATATCTCACCTCTTCAGCGTGACAGAGTATAACCGGATGCGCGGCGCTGTCAAACCGATGCGGCGCAGCGCAAATCCGGCGGCCAACACGCATCGCGGTTTTGACCAAGCGGACTCGTACTCACGGAAACCGGCTATGATGTGACATGGCAACACGCTACCGTTCGATTTGACGAGCCAGGAGAAGCGTGCTATCCTGCCTGAGGATATTGATTATCCATAGATTGTAAGTCGCCGTGAGGCAGGCGCGCCATGTCTGATCCGGAATCCAGATTTCAGCAACTCATCACCAAACTGAAGGCGCATGACTATCGCCTCACGCCTCAGCGCGTGGCTTTGCTGCGGCTCATTGCTTCCAGTGAGGGGCATCCTAGCGCGACTCATTTGTATGAACAAATCAAGGTTCAATTCCCCACCACGAGCCCGGCGACCGTCTACAAGACACTCAATCTCCTTAAGGATTTGGGCGAAGTGCTCGAACTCGGTTTCAGCAACGACGATAACCGTTACGATGGCAGCCGGCCCTATCCTCATCCCCACCTGATTTGTGTGCGTTGCCGAAAGATCATGGACCCGCAGGTGAGTCACGTAGACGATCTGACGCAGGAGGTGGCGGAACTCACCGGCTATCAGGTCATCAGCCATAGGCTTGACTTTTACGGTCTCTGCCCGGATTGCCAGCAGTAGAGCTGGAGTTCATCGCGGCTTTTTCCTACCATCTACGGATAACTATTGAGGAATCTCAGGTGAAAGGAGCAAATGTCATGAGTGAAGATGGCAAGTGCCCGGTAACGGGTCACAAACACGCGGCCGGCAGGGGCACGTCGAACCGGGACTGGTGGCCGAACCAGTTGAACCTCAAGATCCTCCACCAGAACTCCGCTTTGTCCAACCCCATGGGCGAGGAGTTCAACTATGCTGAGGAATTCAAGACGCTCGATCTCGCGGCCTTGAAGCAAGACCTCTACGCGTTGATGACGGACTCGCAAGCGTGGTGGCCGGCCGACTACGGCCACTACGGCGGGCTTTTCATCCGGATGGCGTGGCACAGCGCGGGCACCTACCGCATCGGCGATGGCCGTGGCGGCGCGGGGTCCGGCACCCAACGTTTTGCGCCCCTCAACAGTTGGCCCGACAACGCCAACCTCGACAAGGCGCGGCGGCTGCTCTGGCCGATCAAGCAAAAGTACGGCAACAAGATTTCGTGGGCCGACCTGATGATCCTGGCCGGCAACTGCGCCCTGGAGTCGATGGGCTTCAAGACCTTCGGTTTCGGTGGCGGCCGCGAGGATGTCTGGGAGCCGGAAGAGGATATTTACTGGGGGGCTGAGAGCGAGTGGCTGGGCGATAAGCGCTACAGCGGTGACCGCGAACTCGATAATCCCCTCGCCGCCGTGCAGATGGGTTTGATCTACGTGAATCCCGAAGGGCCGAACGGCCAACCGAGTGTGCTCGCTTCGGGCCGCGATATCCGTGAGACCTTCGCGCGCATGGCGATGAACGACGAGGAGACCGTGGCGCTGGTTGCCGGTGGCCATACATTCGGCAAAACTCACGGCGCCGGCCCGGCATCCCATGTGGGGCCAGAGCCCGAGGCCGGCGCCATCGAGGCGATGGGTCTCGGCTGGATCAGCAGCTTCGGCACCGGCAAGGGAGATGATACGATCACCAGCGGCATCGAAGGCGCCTGGACACCGAAGCCGACCCAGTGGGACATGGGTTACTTCGACATGCTGTTCGGCTACGATTGGGATTTGGTGAAAAGTCCGGCCGGCGCCTGGCAGTGGGTGCCGGTCAATCCGGCTGAACAGGATCTTGCGCCGGCCGCGCACGATCCGTCGAAGCGGGTGACGACCATCATGACCACGGCGGACATGGCGATGCGGATGGATCCGGTCTATCGGGCGATCGCCAAGCGATTCCACGAGCACCCGGAGGCGTTCGCCGATGCGTTCGCCCGTGCGTGGTTCAAGCTGACCCACCGCGACATGGGGCCGCGAGCGCGCTATCTCGGCCCGGAGGTCCCCGCGGAAGCGTTGATCTGGCAAGATCCCGTCCCGGCCGTGGATCACGAGCTGATCAACGCGGCCGACATCGCGGCGCTCAAGGCGAAGCTCCTTGCTTCCGGGCTGTCGGTCTCGGAACTCGTCTCGACCGCCTGGGCGTCGGCGGCGACCTTCCGCGGTTCCGATAAGCGCGGTGGCGCGAACGGCGCACGCATCCGCCTGGCGCCGCAGAAGGATTGGGAAGTCAACCAGCCTGAGCAACTGGCGAAGGCGCTCGGCACCCTTGCGGGCATCCAGCAGGCATTCAACCACGCGCAGACCGGCGGCAAGCAGGTGTCGCTGGCTGATCTGATCGTCCTGGGTGGCTGTGCAGGTGTCGAGGAAGCGGCGAAGCGTGCCGGTTACGCTGTGACCGTACCCTTCACCCCGGGGCGCACGGACGCGTCTCCGGAGCAAACCGACGCGGCGTCGTTCGCCGTGCTCGAGCCGAAGGCTGACGGGTTCCGCAACTATCAGAAGGCAAAATATGCAGTCAAGGCCGAGGAGTTGCTGGTTGATCGTGCGCAACTGCTGACACTGACCGCGCCTGAGATGACGGTGCTCATTGGCGGCATGCGTGTTCTGAATGCCAACTATGGCAAATCTCAGCACGGCGTCTTCACCAAGCGGCCTGAGACGCTCACCAATGACTTCTTCGCGAATCTGCTTGACATGGGCACAGCGTGGAAGCCGACCGCCGAAGACGCCGATGTATTCGAGGGGCGTGATCGTGCCACGGGCGCGCTCAAGTGGACCGGCACCCGTGTGGATCTGATCTTTGGCTCGAACTCCCAATTGCGGGCCTTAGCCGAAGTCTACGGCTGTGCGGACGCCCAGGTGAAGTTCGTGCATGACTTTGTGGCAGCGTGGGACAAAGTCATGAATCTGGACCGCTTCGACCTCGCCTGATCGCAGCATCACCGTCTGCGCGGGCTACCGGCAGAGCGGTGGAAAATAGTCAGCCGACGTGCCGGTTCAGCGGATGGCGTATCGCCGCCGCTGGAACCGGCATGCTGGAGTTGTTGACTCAGAACAGATCCGCCAACTGCGGTCTACCGCAGCCGGTCAGCCTCCATGCCAATCCTCACACCCATTTTCTCAGCACCCACACAGCATGCGCTCAACTTCGTCTAAGGGGAATCGTGCTATAATCCGGGAAACTCAGACCTTCATGAGGATGCGCGATGGCAACGGTTCTTATCGTAGACGATGATGCAAAACTACTGAAGATGCTCCAACGCACGCTGGTGTATGAAGGTTTTCACGTGTTGAGCGCTACCAACGGCAACGAGGCGCTCGCCGAGATCCAGGCGCGCCGGCCAGACGTCGTCGTGCTCGATTGGCTGATGCCCGGACTGGATGGGTTGGGGGTCGTGGAACGCCTGAGAGCGGCCGGCGACAAGACGCTCGTCTTGATGCTGACGGCGCGCGATGCGGTCGAGAATCGGGTGGAGGGACTGGAGAGCGGCGCCGATGACTATCTCGTCAAGCCGTTTGCGCCTGCCGAGCTGCTCGCACGCATCCACGCGCTGCTGCGCCGTCCCTCGGTGACTGCCCTTGACGAAGCGCTGACCTATGCCGACCTCTACCTCAATCCGGGCACGCGCGAGACGCGGCGCGGCAGCCGCCCCTTCGAGGTGACCGCCAAGGAATACGATCTGCTGCGCTATCTGATGCGCCACCCGCGCCAGGTGCTGCGCCGTGAACAGATCCTGCAAGAAGTGTGGGGCTATGACTTCGGCGGCGATGACAACGTGCTGGAAGTGTACATCGGCTATCTGCGAAAGAAGGTCGAAGCCGGCGGGGAGCCCCGCCTGATCCAGACCGTGCGCGGTGTGGGCTATGTGTTACGCGACGAAGCATGAGGCGCGGCATGTCCATCCGTCTGCGGCTGACTCTGCTGTACAGTGCGATTCTGGCGTTGACGCTGCTGGCGTTCAGCACCGCCCTCTATGTCGCCCAGGCGCGCCTGACCTATGACAGCATCAAGTCCAACCTGGCGCGCCAGGGCGACGCCTTCGCCAATCCCTCGCAACGCTTCCCGAGACCGCCAGAGCCATCAACCGGCGAGGGCGCGCCTCCGCCGCGTCCGGAATCCTTCACCCCCACCGTGCCAGGCGGCACGCTGCCGGGCCGGTGGTCGCAGACCCGCAGTCTGGATGGCACAGTCCTCGCACGCACCGCCGATCTCGGAGACGTGACCCTGCCACTGAGCCATGCCGGCCTGACTGCCATCACCGCCCAGAACACATCGGGTTGGTTCGAAACGGCGACGGTTGAGGAGCAGCCGTTGTTGATCTACAGTCGGTCGTTCACTACACCCGATGGCACGACGGGGATCATCCAGGTGGCCGTTCCCATCGGCGAGCGCGAGCAATCGTTGGCCACCCTGCGCTGGATCCTGATCATCGGGTGCACCCTGGTGATCGTCGTGGCGTTTGCAGTCGGCTGGGTGCTGGCCGGCACGGCGCTCAGGCCCATCGAGCGGATCACGCATACTGCGCAAACTATCGGCGCCGAACACGACTTCAGCCGGCGCGTGCAGCATGTCGGCCCAACCGATGAGGTCGGTCAGTTGGCAATCACCTTCAATGCGATGTTGGCCGAACTCGAAACCGCGTATCGTCAACTCGAGCAGGCGCTCGATTCGCAGAGGCGCTTCGTGGCCGATGCGTCGCATGAGCTGCGTACGCCGCTGACGACCGTGCGCGGCAATATCGAGCTGTTGCGTCGCGAGCCGCCGATTGACCCGTGCGAGCGCGCCGAGGTGATTTCAGACACGAACGATGAGGTCGACCGGCTGATTCGGCTGGTCAATCAGTTGTTAGTGTTGGCGCGCGCCGATGCCGGGCAAACGCTGCACGGCGAGCCCCTCTCCGTCAAGTCGCTGCTGGAAGACATCTGCCGGCAGGCCAAGCTCCTGACTTCACGCAACACCGTTCTATGCAATCCGCCGGAGGAGGACCTCGTGGTCTTGGGGGATCGCGATGCCCTCAAGCAGGTCCTGTTGATCCTGCTCGACAATGCGCTGGTGCATACGTCACCCGAAACCACCGTCGAGCTGACGACTGCGCAGAAGGACGAGCGAGTCACGATCAGCGTGCGCGACACGGGGCCCGGCATCGCGCCGGATGTGCTCCCGCGTATCTTCGAGCGCTTCTACCGCGGCGAGGTGTCGCGCAGCGGCGTCAGCACGGGGTTGGGATTGGCCATCGCCAAGGAGTTGATCGAAGCCCAAGGCGGCGCGATCTCCGTGGAAAGCCGGCTTGGACAGGGTAGCGTGTTCACTGTGACTTTGCCTCGGGCCCGCTACACCTTGTAACTACACTCAGCAGCTTGAAATAAAACATAGCGAATGGCGGCTCAACTCCGGTCCGAACTTTCGCACATTTCCGCATACCACACAACTCGAGTTCCGCAGGGAGTTCCCTGGTGACTTTCTGCTGAAACAGAAGAGAGACATATCGGCTACAAAGCGCTGACAAAAAATATCTGATACGGAGAGATGGATATGTCGCACGTCACGCTGAAATCCGGTTACACCGACTTGGTCGAACGCTTGAATCGTTTTCCGCAAGGCGCGCCGCCCTCTGAGACGCTCTACAAGATCCTGAGGATGTTATTCAGTGAGCGTGAAGCTGACTTGGTGGCGCAGTTGCCGATCAAGCCATTCACTGCTGCACAAGCCAGCCGGATCTTGAATATGAGTCTGAGCGAAACCCGCCAGGCGCTCGATGAACTGGCCGGCCGCGCGATATTGGTGGATATCGAGCAGGAAGGCCAGCCTATCTATGTCTTGCCGCCGCCCATGGCGGGATTCTTTGAATTCTCGATGATGCGCCTGCGCGGTGATATCGACCAGAAAGTACTGGGGGAACTGTTCTACCAATATATGAATGTTGAAGAGGAGTTCATCCAGAATCTGTTTGTCAGAGGTGAAACGCAACTCGGGCGTGTGTTTGTCCACGAGCCAGTACTTTCAAACGATAACGCTTTGCATGTGCTGGACTACGAACGCGCCAGCGAAGTCAT
>JALOOE010000702.1 GCA_025454565.1 Anaerolineae bacterium | reverse complement strand
CCATTCTCCCGCTTGACCAGCTCAAAGGGCTGCACGCGATACGGTCCGATCTCCATCGGGTCGCCCTCTGCGGCTTCAACGCCGTAGCCAACCTCAGGATGGTGGCCGTATGCGAGCGTGAAGATCGCCCACTGCATGTCGGCGTAGAAATCGGGAGGCAGTTCGTCAGCGCGCAGGCGGAGATGGCCGTTGAGGAAGCGGGTGACGAACTGCTGGATGCGTTGCGGCGTAATGCCCGCGCCGATCTCGCGGAGCGCGACGCGGCGTAATGCCTCGGCGTCCTGGGAGTCCAGCAGCGGGCGCGTGATGGCCGCGGGGGCGAATGGCGCCCGGCCGATCGGCATGGTGTAGAAGCTCTCGCTGTCGGGCACACGGACCGCCGTCTGGCGGGGCCCTGGCGCATCTTCGGGCAGGTCAGCTATGCCCGCTTCCTGCAACCGGGCCAACGCTCGCGCCAGGCTGACCAACCGCTCCTTAAAGTTGCCGTCCGCGTTGCTCATTTGGTAACGCACCTGCCGCAGCGACGTGCGCAGGTACTGGGCATGGCGGCGGTCAACCTCGGCCAGCAGCGGGTCGAGGCTCTCCAATTGCTCGACGATGAAGCGCAGAGCGTGGTTGATCTCGCGCTCGGCCTGAGCCGGCGTGATACGGTGCTGGAGGGCCAGGCCGCTCGCGGCGCGGTCGAGCCAACCTTCGTCCTGGAGCCACCGCTCGACCCGCTCGACGATGTCGCGGCGGTAGCGCGAGACATGATCGCTGGTCTTGAGCGCGTGATAGGCCGCGCCCAGCGCGGGCGCATAGTCGTCAAATTGCATCCGCATCAGTTCGGGAACGGTCCGGTTTTTGGTGACGCGTTCCGTGTAGCGCCGGATGTTCTGGTTCAGCTCGTTGAGACCGCGCACCAAGCCGCGGACGCTCTCGTAAGCCTGTGTGACGGCGAGCGCCGGGGAAAACTCTTCGTGCTCACTGGTGAGGAGCTGGTGGGCCGCATAAAGCTGACCGCTGTATTCGCGCGGCCGCTGCTCGCCGATGGCGCGAAAGGCTTCCAGGAGAGTGAACGCATAATCGGGCAGGATGATGTACTCGGTGTAGTCGGCGCTTTGCTCGCGCTCGATCCAGCCCGATTCGGCCAGCCGGCGCAGAAGCCAGCTTGCAAACTCCGGAAGCGATTTTTCGCCGGTCAGGTTGGCGTCGCCATCCGCTGCGGCGGAAGCGGCCACCTCGGCGGCAGCCTGAGCGTCGCCGAGGTAGTCGACGATCTCTGCCAGCACGATCTCGCGGGTCAGCCCAAAGCGGTTGAACTCCGCCAGATCGTAGATGCGGAGCAACACGGCCATATGGTGGCGTTGCAAGTTGACGAAGCTGCCCGTGCCCAAAATGTTGAAGAGTTGCGGCGGGAGGGTGTCGAAGGGATTGATGGCTGGCGGTGGGTTCATGGCGCGCTCGTCTCCTGTTCCACCCAGACCAGAATTTCGGCCGGTGCGCAGTCGAGGACGCGGCACAGGCGGGCAAGCGCGTCGAGATCAAGGTAGCGCGCTTCGCCTGAGTCGAGCCGATAGACCAGGTCCTTCGGCACTTCAGCCCGCGCGGCAAGTCCGCGAAGGGTGATGCGCTGGCCAGAGACTGCCTGGCGCCGGCCCAGTAAGATAGTCAAGCGGTTTGTGGTGGAGATCGCGCCCATGTGCGTACGTCTGTTCCGATCTTTTGTTCTATTGTGGCGCATAATACCACCACTTGCTCGAGGTGTCAAGATGTTTGTGCGGGCATATCGACAACTTGGCGGTGCTGTTCCGCGGCCAGCATGCGTGCTTGATGGCTGCGGGATGAGCGAAATCCACGCCGGCGCCGTCGGGCAGCGTCAGTGTGATGGTCGATTTCTCCTGGTTGTTTGAGAGGGACGCGGGGAAAGTAGAATGATTGTGAACTGTGCGCGGGGCCAACGCGTTATCGAATAGCGGTCAGGGAAGACACGAAGCGCAGCCTCAGCACTGGCTGCGTCAACGAACTTGCCGGCGCCAGCTCGGCCGACCGCTCATACTCAGAGCCTCGGGCCGTAGTCGGCGCCGGACCGAGCATCTCATGCGCTACTGCGCCAGATTCTGGAATGCAGGTCGCGACGGCATCCCCTTTTTGAGCACCGCCGGCGCCTGCTTTCGCCGGCGGTGCTCCTGTCCTTTTTCGCCGGCGGTGCTCCTGTCCTTTAGTCCGGTTCCTGTCCGCTTTGCAGCGACTACAAGCGCTTCTCAGTCCGCACTGCCACCAGTGGATGGAGTAGACTCTGCCCGCCATCCACAGACACGACCTGCCCGGTGATGTGACTGGCCGCATCGCTCGCAAAAAAGGCAACTAATTCCGCGTGGTCCTGCTCTTTGGCCATATGGCCCGCGGGGATCAGCGCCACCATGGCGTCTAGGTCGAGCCCGCGCTCCTTCGCGGACTCGCTCAGCATTTCCGTCCACGTCATCCCAGGGCACAGGCAGTTAACAGTGATGCCATGAGGGGCCATTTCCACGGCAAGGCAGCGCGAGAAGTGGATAACGGCGGCCTTTGCCGAGCAATAGGCAATCTGGGCGGTCCGAACGATGTGCCCGGCAATGGAGGAAAAAACCACGATGCGGCCCGCACCGCGCGGGATCATGCGCTGGATGGCAGCCTGCGAAACCAGGAAGACGCCTTTCGCGTCAACCGCAAAGGCGTGATCCCACTTTTCTTCCTCCAGCGTGGCTGTCGGCCCGGAGTTGAGTACGCCGGCGTTGTTCACCAGCAGCCAGAGTGGCCCCAATTCGACCTCCACACGCTCGACCAATTCCTGCGTGGCGGCCTTGCTGCTCACGTCGGCAGGAATTGCGATGGCGCG
>JALOOE010000701.1 GCA_025454565.1 Anaerolineae bacterium | reverse complement strand
GGCGTCTCCTCGACGCGGTGCTCACCTAGCGGCGGAACACTGTGACCGCCTCGATGTGGGGCGAGTAGATGAACTGATCGATGGGGGTTACCGCGCCCATCTTGAAGCCAGCATCGATCAGTGTGCGCGCATCACGCGCAAGCGTCGCGGGGGCGCACGAGACGGCAATCACCAGAGGCACCTTCGAGCGGGCGAGACGCGTGGTCTGCTCGGCGGCACCTGCCCGCGGGGGGTCGAGCACCACGGCGTCAAAACCATCCAACTCTCTGGGCGACAGTGGTTCGCGAAAGAGATCCCGAATACGAGCTTCGATGGGCTTGATACCCGACGTGCGCCGGGCGGCCGCTTCAAGCACCGAAATTGCGCGCCTGTCGCTGTCAAAGGCTGAGACTTGCACGAAGCGTGCGAGCGGAAACGTAAAGGTGCCAAGACCACAGAAGAGATCAGCAACGCGCTTGGCCTTCTTCGGCAGCGCATCGACGACGAGGCTTGTCATGAGGCGCTCGGCCTCGGGGATCGCCTGCAGGAACAGCGACGGCGGCACATCGACTTCAGCGCCGCCGATCATCAGGCGCGGTTCGGCGCGAACCACGATGGCATCGCCGGCCACGACCAGACGTGCCACACGAGCCGAAACCGCCAATTTCGCAAGGGCAGCGCGTTCTTCCGGTTTCAGCAGCTTGTGGCCGTTGTCGAAGGAGACATCCAGTCCGGCGCAATCCGCGCCATCTCCTTCAGGTGAGGAAAAGCCGCCATGATTGCAGGATCGAGCAGCAAGCAGTCGGAGATATCGACGAGCGCATGCTGGCCCTCCTCTCGAAAGCCAAGCATCACGCTATGTCCGCGCACCTCGACTCCAAGAAACGCCCGGCGTCGTGAACGACGGGGCATGGGGCGCACGGGTTCGATTTCGGCGGCGATGCCTCGGTGGGCAAACGCCTCCCGGACGATTTGATGTTTCCAGTCGAGATAGAGCCGCTCGCTCATGTGCTGGGCCATGCATCCGCCGCACGTTCCGAAGTGGGAACAGGGTGGCGTCACGCGATCTGGGCTGTCGGAGATGCGGTGTGCCACCCCGCCGGGAGGCACGACCCAGCGCTCGCCTGGCAGTGCGCCGGCAATAAAGCGTTCGCCGGACGCGGTTCGTGCAACGCCATCCCCTTTTCCGCCCAGCTTCTCGATGACGACTTCGGCGGCATCACGCATTGCGAACCATCCCCATCAGATATTCCACGTTCCCAGAGCCCCCTTCGATCGGCGAGGGAAGGATCGCTTGCAGGGTCCACCCGCGCGACGAGGCGACGATTTCGGTCACGTTCAAAACCGCACGCTTGCGCGCGGCTTCGTCGCGAACGATGCCCCTTTTGCCTATGGCGTCGCGCCCGGCTTCGAACTGTGGCTTGATCAATGCGACGATCCACCCCCCGGGCACCGTCAGCTCCATGAGGCAGGGCAGGACCTTGGTCAGCGAGATGAAACTGAGATCGGCGACGGCGGCGTCGACCGGAGCGCCAGGATCGAAGGTTCGGATATCCTGGTTTTCGATGGACAATACCTCCGGCCGGCCAGCGAGCCGGGGATGCAGCTGCCCGTGGCCCACGTCAACCGCAAACACGCGTGAGGCGCCACGTTCCAGCAGCACCTCGGTGAAGCCGCCAGTCGACGCACCCGCGTCGAGGATCGTTTTGCCTGCGGGATCGAAGTGGAAATGATCGAGCGCGGCAATAAGCTTCAAGGCGCCGCGGGACACGTACCCCGTCCCTGCCTCTGCCGCGACCGTCAGACGCGCAGAGGCGGCCGTCGCGGCGGCTGGTTTCGTCACAACCTCGCCATCGACCTGAACGAGACCGCGCCTTATCGCGTCGCGGGCGCGGGAGCGCGTCGCCACAAGGCCAATCTCGACCAAAAGCTCGTCCAGACGCTTTTTCATAAGGCACGTGTACGCTATCTTGTCCGCCGCACAACCCGCCACCGCGCGTCCCCGGAGATGACCTGATGAAGTTGCAATTCGCCGCTGCCCTCCTTCTGTGCCTGCCTCTTGCCGCTTGCGGCGACAGCGGACCGGCACGTACGCCATCGCCGCCGGGGGCGAAGGTGTTTTTCGTTGAGCCGAAGGACGGGGCGGAGGTGACCTCGCCGGTCTCGGTGAAGTTCGGGATCGAGGGGATGGAGGTGGTTCCTGCCGGTACCGACAAGGAGCACAGTGGGCATCATCACATTCTGATCGACAGCAAGTTGGAAGACGTCAATTCGCCGATCCCTGCAGATGACAACCACAAGCATTTTGGCAAGGCCCAGACGGAAGCTCTCCTGGAGCTGAAGCCCGGCAAGCACACGTTGCAACTCGTGCTCGGAGATCACAACCACATCCCGCACGATCCCGTCGTGCAATCAGAGGTGATCACGATCACTGTAAAGTAGGCCCGGGCGCCACAACCAGTCATTTGCCTCGCATGGACGACCCATGCGGGGCCTTTTTGTCCCGGGAAGCTACTTGTCGTTGAGTGCCCATGCGCCGGGGCCATGCGCGAACAGCAGAAGAAAGCCGCCTGTTATGGCCAAATTTTTCAGGAACAGCGCGAACTGAATGTTGTCGGTGAAATTGCTGTGAAAGATAAGGCCGGTGGCCAGGGTGAAAAGGGCAAGTAGGACCGCCGCAAGGCGCGAATACAAACCGGCGAGAACAGCAAGCCCTCCACCGATCTCAAGCGCGATCGTTGCAGGCAGCAGGACAGCGGGCACACCGAACTGCGCCATGTATGCGGCCGTTGCAGCACTGCCCTGGATCTTGTCCAGCCCAGCCAGTATGAAGATAAGGGCCAAAAGTGCCCGTCCGAGAAAGCTCGATGCAGCACGCATGCGGATCCTCCAGCATCGCAGCCATGGTTCAGGCGCGCGATGCGCCGCCCGCCTCGTCTGCCCGGCCAAGCGCGGCGAGCACATTGCTTACGATCCCGGCCGAATCCAGCCCGG
>JALOOE010000084.1 GCA_025454565.1 Anaerolineae bacterium | reverse complement strand
ATGCCCGCGAAACTCATTGACGGAAAAGCCATTGCCGAGACGGTGCGCCGCGAGGCGGCCGAGGAGACGGCGCGACTGAAGGCGCTGACCGGGGAGCTGCCCACCCTGGCGGCGGTGCTGGTGGGTGAGAATCCGGCCTCGCAGACGTATGTGGCGTCCAAAGGGAAGGCGTGCGAGGAAGCCGGCATGGGTTCGATCACGCATCGGCTGCCCGCGACGGCCACCCAGGCCGAGGTCGAAGCATTGGTGCGCGAGCTCAACGCAAATCCGGTCGTCAGTGGCATCCTGGTGCAATTGCCCCTGCCGAAAGGGCTGAACGAGCAGGCGGTGCTCGATCTGATCAGCCTGAACAAGGATGTCGACGGCTTCCACCCGATGAACATCGGTCAGCTCGTGATGAAGGGACGCACGCCGCAGTTCATCCCATGCACCCCGGCCGGCTGTATCGAGCTGCTCATCCGCTCCGGAATTCCAATCGCCGGCGCGGACGCGGTGGTGGTAGGCCGCAGCAACATCGTCGGCGTACCGGTGGCGGCTCTGCTGCAGAACGCCGACGCGACTGTGACCGTCTGCCACAGCCGGACGAAGGAGCTGCCCGACAAAGTGCGCCGCGCCGACATCGTGGTCGCGGCGATCGGCAGGCCGGAATATGTGCGCGGCGACTGGATCAAGCCGGGCGCAGCGGTGATCGACGTCGGCATCAACCGCATCGAAGATGCCAGCAAGAAGAGCGGCTTCCGGCTGGTCGGCGATGTGAATTTCGCCGAAGCAGTCGAAGTGGCGGGCGCGATCACGCCGGTCCCCGGCGGCGTCGGCCCGATGACGATCGCGATGCTGCTGACGAACACGGTGCGCGCGTTCAAGCTGCAGCATGGGATCGCCTGACCTGTTGTGCGGTGGGAGTATTGCGTAGTGCGTGGTCTGAATGCAGTGAAGACAGCCCGTTTCACTATATACGCAACACGCAACTCGCAATACGCAACACGATCTATCCCTCATATCATCAACAAGGACTCTCTATCCATGTCAATTCGAGCCTTTTTCCAAGACCGGCCCATGCCATACGTGTGGATGTGGAAGATGTCGGAAGCGGTGCTGCTGCGCATGGGCCCGCTGTTCAGGCGCGTCGGCGTCGAGCGGTCATCCAAGATCGTGAAAGTGCCCGAGGAAATAATCAAGGGCCTGATGTTCAACTGCCAGGACTGCGCCCAGTGCCTGCTGCACTACAACGGCATGACCTGTCCGATGAACTGCCCGAAGCAGTTGCGCAACGGGCCATGCGGCGGGGTGCGTATGAACGGCAAGTGCGAGGTGAAGCCGGAGATGGATTGCGTCTGGGTCAAGGGGATCGAGCGCATCCAGAAGACCCCATATAAGCGTGAGATGTTTCGGCTCAACCCGCCGGTTGATTGGCGGCTGGAGGGGATGGCGTCGTGGGTCACGATGGCGGTCGGCGCCGATCAGATTCGCACCGGTAGCGAGCCAGGCATTCGCTACGCGACCGAAGCGTTCGAGAAGCAGGAGGCAGCCCAATGAACGCGCCGCTGCCTCCGGCCCCTGCTCCTGTGATCCCAGTTCAAACCGGCCTGACCGGCGCCGGCAGCAATCTCGCCAAAGTCATCGCGGCCGGCCATTTCCCGGTCTGCGTCGAGGTGTCGCCGCCGGTCGGCCCGAACATCGAGGCCATCCAGCGCGAGATCAAGACCCTCAAGGGCTATGGCGACGCGTATAACGTCACCGACAATCAGTCGGCCATGGTACACGTCTCCAGCCTGGCGGTCAGCATCATGCTCAAGCAGGCGGGGATGGAACCGGTGGTGCAGTTCACCTGCCGCGACCGTAATCGCCTGGGTCTCCAGGGCGACATGCTCGGCGCGGCGGTGTTCGGCATCAACACCATCCTCTGTCTCTCCGGCGACCATCCGATCTGGGGCGATCATCCGCAGTGCAAGGCGGTCTACGACATCGATTCGCTCAACGCCATTCGCATGGCGCGCATGATGCGCAACAACCAGGTGTTCGAGAACGGTAAGGCGATCCCCCGGCTGGCGCCCGATTTCTTCATCGGCGCGGTCGAAAATCCGTTTGCGCCGCCCTACGACTACCGTCCCTATCGCCTGGCGAAGAAGATCGTGGCCGGCGCGCAGTTCATCCAGACGCAGCTCATCTTCAATGTGGACCGCTTCCGCGAATTCATGAAGCGTGTGGTCGATCTGGGCCTGCACGAGAAGATCGCCATCCTGGCGGGGGTCGGCCCGGTGCGTTCGAGCAAAGCGGCCGAGTATATGAAGAACGAGGTCGCCGGCATGGACGTGCCCGATTGGGTGCTGAAGCGGCTGGAGGGGTTGTCGAAGGAAGATCAGCAGAAGGCCGGTATCGACATCTGTTGCGAGATCGCCAACCAGGTGCGCGAGATCGAGGGGGTGCGCGGCCTGCACATCATGGCTGTCAGTTGGCCGGCAGCCGTGCCACAGGTGGTGCAGATGTTGGGTCTGTATCCGAGGCCGGTGGTCTGAGACCGAGGCTGTTCATGCGCCTGCACGTGTCGGGCTGAGCGGATCGATGATGGCCGGCATCATGCTCGCATCAAGCAGTTCATGGATGCCTCATTCCTCACAGTCGCACACCGGAAAACGCGACAAATGAGTACGTTATGTGACGGAGGTCATGGCATTTTGGCGCGGGCGCCGGTAAACTCGGTGCGTTACCACTCTGGTATCGAAATCAACTGCTAATCCGGAGGATTTTCCATGTACGTTGTCACTGTTGATGTGGCGAAGTGCCAGGGGTGCGCCGATTGTGTCGACACCTGCCCCAACGAATTGATCGCGATGGTTGAAGAAGGCGGCAAGCAGTACGCCATGTTCAAGGGCGATCCCGACGATTGCATCGGCTGCTATTCATGCGAGTCGGGTTGTGAGGATGGCGCAATCACCATTACGGAACTGTAGCAACTTTTGCGGTGCATGCGCGGCAAGGCCGTCGTGAATTGTCACGACGGCCTTGCGATTTTTGGGCGACGGTGTCGCCGAACAGACTACCGGTTACGCACCGGGCGCTTGGCAAGGCTCAACCCGCTGCCCACCAGGATCAGCGCGGCAGCCAGGGCCAGTCCCATGACCGCCAGGTCGGTTGCGCCGCCGGTGGCCGGCATCGCCTTAGGCGCCGTGGCGGCGGCAGGAGCAAGCGCTGCCGCTGCCTTCACATCGACACTGGGCACGGCAACCAGCTTGGGTTCGCCACTCGCCAGACCCATGGCGAAGACGGTATAGACGTTGCCCGCATCGAGCTTCACACCGGGCACGGCCAAGACCACGTCGGTTTTGCCAGCAGGCCGTACTTCAAGATCATACGTGCCAGCGTCCACGGGCACATATTGGCTCGCCGCCTTGAACGCCACGTTCGGGAAGATCACCGGGCCGCCCTTGACGGCAATATCGACCGCCGGCGCATCCGGCGAGGTGTGGACGAAGCGCACGTGCGCCTTACCGGCTGCCGGGGCCGCATTGTTGTCGACGAGCACGAGCGGCGCAATTTCCGCCAGCTTGCCGGCCGCGACGACGGTGTAGTCCTTGTCAGGATCCAGCTTTAGCGTGGCCGAGATAACGGCCGGCTCGGTCTTGCCGGTCGGCACAACCTGCACCTTGTGATCGCCTGCGGACAGCGCCAGGTAGTCGCTGATGGCCTTGAACGGCACGTTCGTCAGCGCCGCCTTGCCATCGACCCAAACGTCCACCGCCGGAGCATCCGGGGAGGCGTGTACGACTCGCACGCGGGGGCCGGCGGCAAAGGCCGGAATCGCTGCCATCAGCAACAGACCAACGACAGCGAGGGCCGAAATCCCTCGGAACAGACGTGAGCGCTTCATCCTTACCATCCTTACTGTTGATGTTTTGCGTCGGTTCATCCGGCGCTATTGGAGCAAGTATATAGGATGTATATGGTTTGTATAGTATTCTTGCTTCCCGTTGCCCCAAACTGCTTTACAAAGACCCGCCCGTGTGCTACAATCGCGGTGAATGCGTGTCTCACGCGGTGAGCGCCCGCCTCACGTGGTGAGCGCCCGCCTCAACATAAGCGCACCGCAGAGAGATGGCAAGTGAGCGACGTGAATGAGTGACGTAAAACTGACTTCTGAAGAACAAGGGATGCTGGCAGGTGCCGAGGGACCGGGCGTCAAGCGTGCGATGGAGATCGTTGTCGCGCTGGCGCGCATCTATGGCGCGGCTGATCTGGCGTCCGTGGCGCATGCCCAGATCGCCGGTGTGAGCTACAAGAACGTCGGCGATGCCGGGGTGGAGTTCCTGAACCGCTGGGCGGACGAGGGCGCGAAGGTGCGCGTGCCGACAACGCTGAATCCGATGGGGATGGAGCGCGGGAAGTGGCAGGAGTGGGGCATCTCGACCGACTTCGCTGTGCCGCAGCTCAGTGTCATCGACGCTTTCGCCAGGATGGGCGTGACGCCGACCATGAGCTGTACGCCTTACCTGTATCGTGAGCACACGCCGAAGCGCGGTGACGTGCTGGCCTGGGCCGAGTCGAGCGCGGTCGCGTTCGCCAACTCGGTCGTCGGTGCCCGTTCGAACCGCGAGGGCGGACCAAGCGCCATCGCCGCCGCGGTGACCGGCCGCACCGCGCGTTACGGCTATCATCTGGATGGGAATCGTCGCGCCACGCATATGGTGGAAGTGCGCTGCCCGGTCAAATCGGTCGCCGATTTCGGCGCGTTGAGCTATACCGTCGGCAAGGCGGTGGGCAATGGCGTGCCGTGGTTCGTCGATCTGGCCGCCTGGTTGCCGCCCCTGCCCTCGAATGGCACGTGGGGCGGGTTGGCCGGCGACCGTCTCAAGACCCTCGGCGCGGGCCTGGCGGCCTACGGCGCGGTCGCGCTCTACCACGTCGCCGGCTACACGCCCGAGGCGCGCGACCTGGGCGCATCGCTCATCCGGCCCGACGCGCAGCGCCTGATCATCGATAGCCTGGCCGATGCCTACCGCGTCATGGATGCCGACCCCGATCTGCGCCAGATCGACCTGGTGACGGTCGGCTGCCCGCACGCCAGCCTGACAGAGATCGCACAGGTGGCCGACACCTTGGCTGGCAAGCGGCTGGCGACGCGACTGTGGGTGACGACCGGCGAGATCACCCGCCAGGCCGCGGCCGAGCTCGGCTATGTGCAGGCGATCGAGGCGGCCGGCGGCGAGGTCGTCGCCGATACCTGCGCGGTCGTTGCGCCCATGCGGATGCTGAATGTCCGCAGCATGGCGACCAACGCCGGCAAAATGGCGTGTTATGCGCCGATGCACAGCGGCGTGCGGATGCGGTTCGGGGATCTGGAGCAGTGCCTGGAGGCGGCGGTGACGGGAGAGTGGCGCGCGGGCGAGTGATGCGTACCGAGTGAACCGCCGGATAAGCTGCGGCCGATGTCGTTGTTGGCGATACAATTGTATTATAGTACAATCGAGCCGGCGGGGGGGGGCGCGATGACCGAGTATGTGACCACCAATATCAGGCTGCCGAAAGACTTATATCGCGAGATAAAACACCGGGCACTGGAAGAAGAAAAGAGTTTGGCGCAAATCATCCGTGAGTCGGTGATGCAATATCTTGCTGCTCCGGAGGTTGCGGCGTCGCGCCGGGAGGAAGCCGAGGTCGTTGACGATTGGGAGAACGACCCGCTCTGGCTGATCGGCACCGATGCGACGGTCGCCGACGTGACGGATGGCTCGGTCAATCACGACCTCTACCTATACGGCCCCCTATCAGAGGCGGCGCGTGCCGAGATCAAGGACTGAGAGATGCAGCGGCTATTCGTGGACACAGCCGCGTGGATCGGACTGGAAGTCACTAACGACGAGCACCATTTGGCCGCCAATACCTTCCTGCAGGACGCAGGCAGGACGTTTCAGTGGGTGACGTCCAATTGGATTCTCTGGGAGGCGGTGACCTGGCTGCGCCGCCGTGCCGGCCACGCTGCTGCCGTGCGATTCGGCGAGCGGCTCCTGGTGTCTGGGAAACTCGAAATCATCACCATAACGCCGAGGCTGGAGATGAGCGCCTGGGAGATTTTTCGAAGCCATCAAGATAAGGACTTCGGGTATCTCGACTGCACCAGCTTTGCGGCGATGAACCATCTTGGGCTGAAAACTGTCTTCACCTTCGACGATCATTTCCGGCAGGCGGGTTTCCGCAGGGTGCCGCAGTATTGAGGAGTGAGCATGACTGATCGCAAGATCCGGGTTCTCGTCGCCAAACCGGGGCTGGACGGCCACGACCGCGGCGCCAAGGTGGTGGCGCGTGCGCTGCGCGATGCCGGCATGGAGGTCATCTACACCGGCATCCGTCAAACACCGGAGATGATCGTCGAGGCGGCGTTGCAGGAAGATGTGGACGTTGTTGGAATCTCCATTCTTTCCGGCGCACATATGGCGCTCTGTCCGCGCGTTTTGGAGCTGCTCAACGCGCAGGATATGGGCGATGTGGTCGTCCTCGTGGGCGGCATCATCCCCGATGAGGATGTGGCGCCGCTGAAAGCCCTGGGCGTGAAGGGCGTCTTCGGCCCCGGCACGAGCACGCAGGATATCATCGAATTTATCCGGCAGTCGGTGGCTGTCCCGGTTGCAGGTTGAAGGTTCAAAGCTCCAAACCCCTGGCAACCTTCAACCTCGAACCTGTAACCTTCTGAGCCGTCATGCAACTTGTCGATGAATTATTGGCCGGCAACCGCCGCGCACTGGCCCGCACGATCTCCATCGTGGAGGATGGGGGCCCGGCTGCGCCGCCGTTGCTTGCAGCGCTCTATCCGCACACCGGCCGCGGCCACGTGATCGGCATCACCGGCGCGCCGGGCACCGGCAAGTCGACGCTGGTGAACGCATTGGCGCGCAGTTATCGGCAGCAGGGCCGCACCGTGGGTATCATCGCCGTCGATCCCACCAGCCCCTTTTCAGGCGGCGCGCTGCTGGGCGATCGCGTGCGCATGCGCGATCTGGCGGGCGATCCCGGCATCTTCATCCGCAGCATGGCGACGCGCGGCAATCTGGGCGGCCTGGCGCGGGCCACGGCTGACGTGATCTCCGTGCTCGACGCCGCCGGCTTCGAGCGCATCCTGGTGGAGACGGTCGGCGTGGGCCAGGCTGAAGTGGATATCGCCAGCGCGGCGCACACGACCGTCGTGGTGGAAGCGCCCGGCTTGGGCGATGAGGTGCAGGCGATCAAGGCAGGCGTGCTGGAGATCGCCGATCTGTTCGCCGTCAACAAGGCAGACCGTGAGGGGGCTGACCACACGGTGATGGCGCTGCAGATGATGCAAGGGCTGGCGCCTGTGCCGGCAGGACATCATGGTACGACCGGCGGCACGGGGCGCAGCCATCATGCCGAAGCCGGTGCGCAACCCGACGGCGGGTGGCTGCCGCCGATCACGAAGACGGTGGCGATGCGCGGGGAAGGCGTCGAGATGCTGCGGGATTGGATCGAGCTCCACGCCGTTCACCTGCGAGAAACGGACGGCCTGGCGCGACGCGAAGTCGCACGGGCGGCGACCGAGCTCGATCAGATCCTGCGGGACCAACTCATCACCGCGCTGCTGACCCGCTTGCCGCCAGGACATCTTGACGCCACGCTCGCGGCCATCGCCCGCCGCGAGATCGATCCGTATACGGCGGGCGCGCAGCTACTGGCGCAGTTCTCATGAAATCATCAATCATCTATAACCCGGCCGCCGGGCAATGGCCCTTCCGCGACGAGGTGCATCTGACGGCGGATTTCCTGGCGAGCAACGGCTGGGATGTGCTGGACATTGAGGAGACGCGCGGCCCCGGCGATGCGACGAC
>JALOOE010000083.1 GCA_025454565.1 Anaerolineae bacterium | reverse complement strand
GCCGGCGTATCCGCGCCGGTGAAGACCACCTGTGCGCCTGCGTCAAAGAGCGATTCAGCCGCCTGCTTCTCGATGACCGGATCGTGCCAGGTGTTGATCCAGCGTACATCCATGGTGCATTCCGGGCAGGTTTTCTTCATGCCCAATGCAATGGCATTGCCCAGACGCAGCTCTTCGGGGATGGGGAAGGTCGCCATGTAGCCCAGCTTCGGAGTGCCATCCTTCTTCGCGCGCGCGCCGGCGAGCATGCCCGCCAGATACTTCATGTTCTCCATCGCGCCGAAGAGGTTGCCGAAGTTCTTGCCATTCGACTTGAACCCGCTGATATGGCTTGCCATTCGACTTGAACCCGCTGATATGGACAAAGGTAGACTTCGGGAATTCGTTGGCGACCGTCTCCATGGGATCCATGAAGCCGAACGAGGTGCCATAGATCAGGTTGAAGCCCTTGCGGGCCAGGCTGCGGAACACCTGCTCGGAGTCGGCGCCTTCGGGCACGTTTTCAACGTAGGCGATATTCACGTCTGGCATGTTCTTCTGAATGTATTCCAAGCCCTCGTAGTGCGCCTGGCTCCAGCCGCCGTCGTCATGCGGGCCGATCAAGACCATCGCCACGTTGAATTTGCCAGCCTGGACATCCGGGATTTGCAGGCCGGCCTTCGCAGCCGGGGCCGCGGTCGCGGCGGGTGCTGCGGCTGCTTTGGTCGGCTCCGCTTTGGCTGCGGGAGCCGCCGGGGCCGGAGCTGGTGCAGGCGCCGGCGCGCAGGCGCCGACGATCATCGAGAGAACAACGAGGAGGGCGATTACGCCCCAGAGCCGATTGGTGACCATGGTCTCCTCCTGTGGAATGGGTACGTTCCTCACCGAGCATAGAACGGGTTGGATTGCAGTAGCACCACCTTTCGCACCATGCAGACTACGGAACGGGAAGCAAAACAGTACCAAATGGGGCATCTTTCGAGCTTGATTGTAGTGTAAGAAAGGCCACAACGCAAATGACTTGCGTCATGTCCGCGCTACGCGAGGCGTACTGTGATATAATCGACCATAACTTGGATACTGGAAGCTAGAAACTGGAGTTACCACCTTCGTTTTCAGCTTTCAGCTTCCGGCTTTCGGGAGGAGGCATGGAACTCAACGACATGATTCGCGCTGCTCGCGGCGATGTGCCCGCCGATCTGTTATTGCACAATGCGCGTCTGGTGAACGTCTACTCCGGAGAGATCTACCCGACTGATGTCGCCATCTACAACGGCCGGATCGTCGGCGTCGGGCCGGGCTACAGCGCGCAGCGGGAAATCGACCTGAAGGGCAGCTATCTGGCGCCGGGACTGATCGATGCGCACGTGCATATCGAAAGTGCGATGGTCGGCGTGCGGCAATTCGCCGCAACCGTGGTGCCGCGCGGGGTTACCTCCGTCATCGCCGACCCGCACGAGATCACCAATGTGCTCGGCCTCGACGGCATCCGCTACATGTTCGATCAGGCCAAATACGGCCAGTTGAGCATGTACGTGATGGTGCCGTCGTGCGTGCCCGCGACCCATATGGCGACCGCCGGCGCCTATCTCGAAGCGAAAGACATCACCTCGCTCCAGAATGATCGCTGGGTCCTGGGCCTGGCGGAGATGATGAACTATCCCGGCGTCGTCCGCGAAGACCCGTTGGTGCTGGAGAAGCTCGATGCGTTCAAGACCCGTGTACTTGATGGCCACGCGCCCGGCCTCAGCGGCAGGGATCTCAACGCCTACATGACCGCCGGCATCGGCTCGGATCACGAATGCACCACCACTGAGGAAGCGCTGGAGAAGCTGCGCCTGGGCATGTATATCCTGATCCGCGAAGCGACGAACGCGCACAACCTGGGCAAGCTGCTGCCGATGATCACCCCCGACAATGCGCGGCGCATCTGCTTCTGTACCGACGATCGCCACCCGGCCGATCTGCTGGACGAAGGCAGCGTTGATCATCTCGTGCGCAGCGCCATTCGAGCGGGCATCGATGTGGTGACTGCCGTCCGCATGGCGACCCTCAACCCGGCCGAGTGGTATCGTCTCTACGATCGCGGCGGCATCCGGCCCGGCAACCGCGCCGACCTGATCGCCTTCGATGATCCGCAGGAGTTCGCTGTCCGGCTGGTGATCCGCAACGGGCAGGTGGTGGCGGAAAACGGCAAGATGCTGCCGTTCGAGCTGCCCGAGCGGCCATCCTATCTGCGCGGCTCGATCAACGTGAACTGGCACACGGTGGACTTCACTATTCCTGCCGAGGGCCGGCATGCCCACGTCATCGGCACAACACCCGACGACCTCGTCACCGAGGATCGCATCCTGGAGATTCCCACGGCGTCCGGCTTCGCTATCCCGGACATCGAGCGCGACATCATCAAGATGGCGGTGATCGAGCGGCACATGGCGACGGGACACGTCGGCAAAGGCTTCGTGCAGGGGCTTGGCTTGCGCCGCGGCGCGATTGCCTCCACGATCGCACACGATCATCACAACCTGATCGTGGCGGGCACCGACAACATCTCGCTCAGCACCGCGGCCGGCGCCATCGCCGATATGGGCGGTGGGCTGGCTGTCGCCGACGGCGTGCGCATCCTGGCGCGTCTGCCGCTGCCCGTGGCCGGGCTGATGTCCAACAAGCCGATCGCCGAGGTGCGCCGCGTCCTGGATGACGTGATCGGCGCCGCGCGCACGCTCGGCTCGAGCATGCACGACCCCTTCATGGCGCTCAGCTTCCTGGCGCTGGAGGTGATCCCGCACCTGAAGCTGACCGATCAGGGGCTGGTTGATGTGGATCAGTTCAAGATCGTGCCGCTGTGGGTGGAGTAGGCTCCTTGCGAGGGTATATGGAGGGACCCGCCGGGATGACTTGCGGCCCATCCCGGCGCTCCACACCTGAACGGGCTATCCTATAGTTGTGTTTCCGTCTCGATCGAGACCTGCCACAATTGTGTTATCCTTGCTTCGATGATGGCCTTGTTCTATTCGGTAGACATGGGCTCGGCTCCTTTCTGTGCTACGCCTCATCCTCCCGCAGCCCGGCGACTTCCCAGTCTTCAGCAAACTTGCCGCCTGTCCGCCCGCGCCAACCAGCCGCCAGGGACCGTGCAGGAAGAGATGCTTCGGCCTCGAACGCCTTGCTGTTGTTGGAAGTGCGGACGCTGAAGGCGCAAACCTATACTGCGCTCCCCCAAGAACAAATCGCACAACGCAGCGGCCAGGGCGGCCAGAGGCGGTCGGCCCAGCCAGGGGAACAGTTCGACGGCGCGCTCCGGGAGCAGCGTTACAGCGTCGAGCACATGCCCCGCCTCGCCGGGGAGCCAGGTCAAGCGCACGAAGCTGCGCTGTTCAAGCATCCGCAACTACGCTTGGCCGTCTGATGACTTCGGCGGCCAGAGCGTTGGAGAGCTCAGCAGCGCGGCAGGCTGGCGAGGTCGGTCTCGGCCGCGGCGATGACGGTGCGTAGCTCGGCCTGGCGGGCCGCGGCGCGGTCGGTTTGCAGCGCGATCTGGGCTTGCAGCAGCGTCTCCTGCGCCAGCTTGAGGCTTTCTGCCAGGCCATCGCGGGCCAGCTTGGCGCGCTTGAGGCTCAGGTTGGCCTCGTCGCGGGCCAGCCGGCAGCGTTTGAGGTCAGCCAAGATGATGTCGAGCTGCGCCTGGCGCTTGCCGAAGCCGTTGGTGATGCGCCGGCGGCGGTTGGCGATCCGCTCCGCGTTCTGCGCCTCGATGCGATCGAGTTCGGCGACGCGCCACGATGTCGGCCACCAGCGTCTCTCGAAGTAGTGCAGCGTCTTGACGTCTGGACGAAGTCGCGAATGTTGGTCAGCGGGCTGAACGCGACTCCTTTGACGATCTTGGCCGGGAAGGTGTCGCGGAGTTGGCCCAGGCGGTTGAGCAAGTTGGCGCGGTAGTCCTCCAGCCGCGTGAAGGTCTGCGCCTTGGCGCCCGCAGGCAGCGCGAAGGGTGTGTCAAGAAACAAGTTCCCGTTCTGGCTCGGTCGGAGACCGGCCAGAGCAGGAAGTTATCCTTTGACAAGCGCGAAGTGCTCCAGGTGACGGCGGAAGCTGCCGATGTCGAAGAGCTGGCCGGCTGTCTTGAAGAACCAGGCGTCGTTCAACTCGGCGTTGTGGACTATGAAATAGGCGGCGCGCCGTGCACGAAGCGGGTGCTGTCGGGATTGACGAACTCCAACGCGACCAGGCCGGTGCAGTCCCCGCGCAAATAGCGTTGCTCCTCAGTGCCCAACTCACCGCGCACGTAGGAGTTGAGGGTGCGCCGCGAGTTCGCCAGCGCGGCCTGGTTGAACTTCACGTCGCGCTGCCCGCCAACCAGCGCGAATTGCACCGCATCGAGGATGGTGGACTTCCCCGCGCCGTTGACGCCGATGAAGTAGGTGGTGCCCTGGCAGGTGATGGTCGTATCCGCGAAGAGATGCCAGTTGACCAGACGAATGCGGGTGAGGTGCTTCATAGCTGGATTCCGTGATGCGTGAGACGTCCCTCAGGGAGGCTTCGCGCCGCTGCGTGATATCTGAAGAGTCCTCCCGCGGCAAGTGCGTGCATTTCAAGGGGCCTATTCCAGTGGAGATACGATTTTGTCAGCGAGCGCGGGATAGACTCGCCGGAAACCGTGCGCATTGAGCGTGACCACTTGATCAACGTCCGCTTTCCGAGCCGCGTGCAGCAGCAAGGCATCGTAGACTGCGCCGCCAGCGATCTTGAGACCGGCTAAGTGGTTGAGCAGGGTCACATAGTCAACAGCGGACAGGGCCACCACTTCACATGTGTCCAGAACATTAACCGTGATGACCTCCCGTGCTATTTCGGGTGAGACGGATGGCCGAACCGGCAGCCGTGTCAGAATCGAATACATTTCGGCCACGGAATGAGCCGCAACGACTCCGGCGTCCGTCTTGTCCTTGACACGCTGGAGCCAGGGAAAAGCTACGGCGTGCGCCGAATGCCCTTCAACGACGGCTGCGACCAACAGAGAGGTATCGAACAGGATTCTCACAAGCCCGCCTGTTGAATCAACTCAGCCACCCGCTGCTCGCGCTCACGCTGGACGATGTCGATCAGATCCGTGAGAGGCTCGGCTCTCACCACCAGCAAGCCGCCTTTGTTGACCAGGGTAGCTGTTGCTTCTGATCTGACTGAGGCGGTTATCGAAGGTGTTTTCGTGCCGTTCCCTTCCACAAAGCGCATCATCTCGGCTCGGCTCACGCGCCATTCCTTCCCGATCTTTACCCCGCGCAAAGCGCCACGATCCAGCATGTTCGTGAGCGTGCGGCGGTTGATTTGGAGCAATACGGCCGCTTGATCTGAAGTGAGCACCAGCGGTAGGTCCGACCATTGAGATGCGTTCATAGCCTCCCTCCATCAAATACTCGTTATTTCCTTCCGCTGCGTTATCATACCATCAAGTGCCATGAAAACCAACCCCGTTACGAAGGGCGCGTTGCCCGTCACATCACCCCTCGTCCTCTCCTCCCTCTGGGCCGCCCGCCCGATACCGCTTGACCCACGCCTCCATCTCGTCCGCCGTCTGCACGGGCAGGATCAGCTTGAGCGAGCCGCGTAGCCGGAGACGAGCCTCACTGTCACGCACGTTGATCGTGCGACCATCGAGGGTGTCAATCAGCCCCAGCTTGCGCAACCGGCGCAGGAGCGTCTCGTATTGGATGACGCCCAGATCGCGTTCTTTGCCGGTGATGGTGCGATACTCCTCGCGTACCTCGCCCACCGTGACCACCGGGTCGGCGGCCAGGCGCAACTGCTCGGCCTGCTCTTCGTAAAGCTTGCGCAACACGACGATCATCAGCGACTCGTCCAGCTTGTGCCGCATCCGGCAATAGCTGAAATCCGACACGACCTGAAAGATGCGGTGGTAATCGTCGTGCAGCAGCGTGAAGCCAGCCAATCCCAGCGCGGCCTCGAACACAGGCCGGTGACGGGAGACGATGTAGTAATCGTCCTTGTCCGTTTCCACGTCCTGGTAGAGGAAGGTCTGGCCCAACAGCCGGTTGACGATGCGCGGTACATCCTTGCGTGTGCGTTCGGGCAGGTCGGTGATGCCGAGGAGGGTGTCAGTTGTGAACATGCTCAGTTGCTCGGTAGATTGCTATAGATGTTCAGATAATGTATCGTGGTGGGGGCGATCCCTTGTGGTCGCCCAGGGCAGGCACAAGGCGCTGCCCCCTACGAATCTTTATATAGATTGGGAAACTGGTAGACAAGGAACCGGAGTCTTCCAGATGGAATCCTTGTTTACTTCCCCCTTGTCTACTTGCTAGCCCTATGGTGCCCGTTGCCGGTGCCGAGCCTCACCAGATTGAAGGGCTGCACCAGGTACGGTCCGATCTCTACTGCTGAGCCAGACGCTGGCTCGACGCCGTAGCCGACCTCGGGATGGTGGCCGTAGGCCAGAGTGAAGATGGCCCATTGCATGTCGGCATAGAACTCGGGCGGCAGCTCGGCCGCGTGCAGACGCAGATGGCCGTTGAAGAAGCGGCTGACGAACTGCTGGATCCGCTGCGGTGTGATGCCGGCGCCTATCTCGCGCAGGGCGACCTGGCGCAGCGCTTCCGCATCCCGCGGGTCGAGCAGCGGTCGGACAATGATCGCCGGGTCAAATGGCGCACGCGCCGTCGGCATGGTGTAGAAGCTATCCCGGTCGGGCGCATGCACGGGGGTTTGACGGGGGGCGGGCGCAGCTTCGGGCAGCAGATCCAGTCCGTCTTCTTGCAGGCGTGCCAGCCCTTGCGCCAGGCTGACCAGGCGCTCCTTGAAGTTACCGTAGGCGCTGCCCATCTGGTAGCGCACCTGGCGCAGCGATGTGCGCAGATATTGCGTGTGGCGGCGATCCAGCTCGGCCAGTAGCGGATCCAGCCCCTCCAACTGCTCCATGATGAAGCGCAGCGCGTGGTTGATCTCGTGCTCGGCCTGGCCAGGGGTGACGCGGCGCTGGAGGGCCAGATCGCCCGCGGCGCGATCGAGCCAGTCGCTGTCCTGCAGCCACGTCTCCAGCCGGCCTACAATGTCGCGGCGGTAGCGCGAGACGTGGTCGCTGGTCTTGAGCGCGTGGTAAGCCGCACCCAGGGCCGGCGCGTAGTCGTCGAACTGCATCCGCATCAGCTCCGGCACAGGCTTATCTTTGGTCACGCGCTCGGTGTAGCGGCGGATGTTCTGGTTGAGCTCGTTGAGGCCGCGCACCAGGCCGCGCACGCTCTCATAGGCCTGGGTGACAGCCAGCGCGGGGGAGAACTCCTCATGCTCGCTGGTGAGAAGTTGGTGCGCTGCGTAGAGTTGGCCGGTGTATTCCCGCGGCCGTTGCTGGCCGATGGCGCGAAACGCTTCCAGCAGGGTGAAAGCGTAGTCGGGCAGGATGATGTATTCAGTGTAGTCGGCGCCCTGTTCGCGTTCAATCCAGCCCGACTCGGCCAGCCGGCGCAGCAGCCAGCTTGCGAATTCCTGCAACGACTTCTCGCCCGCCAGGCCCGCGTCACCGTCAGCCGCGGCTGACGCGGCGACCTCGGCTGCGGCCTGCGCGTCCCCCAGGTAGTCCACGATGCGCAGCAGCACGGCCATGTGATGGCGCTGTAGGTTGCCGAACCCGCCGGTGCCCAGGATGTTGAAAAGCTGGGGCGGCAAGGTGTCGAAGGGGTTGGCGGCAGGCTGCGGGTTCATGGCGAATTCCTCGGGGGATCGTTCCAGACCAGAATATCGCCCGGCGCGCAACCGAGTACGTGGCACAAGCTGGTAAGAGCCTCCAGCTCGACATAGCGTGCCTCGCCGGCATCGAGCCGGTAAACCAGGTCTTTGGGCACGCCAGCGCGCGCGGCCAGGCCGCGGAGAGTTACGCGTTGCCCGGTGGTTGCCTGGAGGCGGCCCAACAGGATGGTCAAACGGTTGGTCGTCGTGATTTCGGTCATGTCAGCACGTGCGTTCCGAAAATTTGTTCTATTTGAGCCAATCGTACATCCGTCTGGCGCGTTTGTCAAGATGGTTGTGCGAGCAAATAGACAGGTCGGTCGTGGTGGAATGGCGACACAATCGCGGCTATTGGCGTCAGTAGACTGATAATGGTGGCATGACGCAAGGCCTCTGACAAATTGAGTTTGACAGCGAGGCCGCGCCAGGCTAGAACAGACACATCACAGCAGGAGCCAAAGTAACACGATGAGTGAACCGACTAGCGGATCTCCAGTAGACTATGTTAGGCAGGTGGAAAAATGATGGATATTGCGATGACGGTGAATGATACCGAATTGAGGATCAAAGGCATCGAGGCTTTGAATCGCGATCTAGGCCCGGTGCTTGCATTGCGATTTCTGAGTCTGCTCCATCGCGAGCCGACGGATTACGTTGATGTTTCTCGCCGGCTCTACGCGGGCCAGAGCATCGATGAGATCTTCGATCGTGCGGAGAAGCAGTGGCGCGGATGACGTCGTCGTAGAGTTGCGTGGTCTCGCCAATGTGCTGACTGTAATCCACTTGCCGGGGGTGCCTGTCAGCGCGGGCAAAAGAAAAACTCCAACGCCTGTTCAGGCGCTGGAGTTTACATAATATGATGCCCCCAAGGGGATTCGAACCCCTGCACCAGGCTTGAAAGGCCTGTGTCCTGGTCCTCTAGACGATGGGGGCGGACGCGCATCGCAAACCGAACAAGATTCTACCAGAGACGGGCACCACGGTCAAATCGAGCAGACGCGTTCTCGCGTTTCACTTTGCGCCCGTCCCTGGCGCAGTCGTCCGGTTATCGGGGTATCACGACGATAGCATCGCCCCGTGCGACTTGTTGATTCTACTTCGCCGCGCTGGCGGGTATCATAGTTTGCGTGGTGACCAAATAGCCCTGCGGGCTCTTTGTCACCGTCATCTCGAAGCCGCCCTGCTGTACACTCTGACCGTACGTGAGCTTTGCCTCTTCAAAGGTGAAGCCGGCCGTGCCGCCGACGACCACACCGGTCACTTCCGCCTGCATGTTGAGCGGCTGCGCTGTGAGTGTCACCTCGTCGATCATGACGCCGCCTTTGACGGAGGTGATCCCATTTGCCGCAACGTTGAAGCCCGGCACGTTAAGAGCGACATTGGCATCGCTAAACGCCACGCCGCTTTGTTTCGTAGCCGGTTGGTTCACGATGTAGACCTTGCCGTCGGCCTGGACAACCTTTCCGAAGTCGAAGGCGAAGTTGCTTGAAGCAACCACCGCGTACCCGGAACTCGGGCTCGCCACAGTGACCTGCATGTTGGAGAGCTTACCGACGTTGCCGAGCGCCAGTGAATTCTTCGGATCTTGAGCTACCGTCAAGTTTTTCCAGTCTGCCTTACCATCCTTCACCTGGTACCCGGTCATGGCCAAAGCTACGCCGGCTGAAGGAATCTCAACCTTCGCCGAGTCAATCGACATAGCATTTGCTCCGGTGTTTATGCCGGTCATCGACACGTTGGCCGGCTGAAGCGCCAGGTTGAGGGCGCCGTTCTGGATCGCGAAGCCAGTGCGCTTGTTCATACCGTCGTAGACAAAACCGACCTTGCCACTGGCCTTGACCGCCGGACTGGGATTCAGTACTACCTGTGCTGTGCCTGCAGAGCTGAAGCCCTTGCTCGGACCAGCGATCGTAGCCTGGCCCTCGGTGATCGATGCCCCTTGCGAGATGAAGGGCTGTTTCTGTTTCAGGACCAGAGAATCCCAGCTTGGGCTGGGCGAAAACGATAGCCCGTTGACGGTGGCGACCGCGTTTAGGGCCGGGAGATCAACTTGCGCCTCGCTCAAGTCTCTGCCGAATGAGAGCATGAAGGCGCCAGGGATGCCGAAACCAGGCTGGACCGGTCCTTGAACGATGTCACTATCATTCAGACGCCCCTGAACAGGTGCTGCTGCGGCAGCGCCGGGGAGTGCCAGGCTTAGCAGAACCAGCAGAAATAAACCGACGCACAGTTGCCATCGAACGCGCTTCATGGGTCATCCTCCTTGAAAGAAACGACTGCGAAGAACACGATACATTTGGAACATGTGTGGCATAGTTGACATCATAACACAAGAGTGTGTAGGGCGCAAGAGGCAATCTGACGAAAATCGCGGTATACGGTCATTCCTGGGGTCGGTGGGCCAGCGGGCGCTGGTTTGGCAGTGGGCACCGCCCCTCCAATTGGCAAACGCCGCAAGCTGCCTCAAGCTCCTCTCGTTGGCCCGGCTGCATCAGCCCCGCCCGCTCTCGCTTCTCGATCAGCCTTTCGACGGCGCCGGTGGGAAAGGGCAGTTCGCGCCCGAGCTGGAACAACTTGAAGGTGATTTCGGCGACGTTCTCCAACTTCTCCAGGTTGAGATAGGCCTCCCAGATGTCTTTGCCGACCGTGACGGAACCATGACGCTGCAGGATAAGGGCGTCATAGCGTCGGATCGGTTCCCGGATCACCGTTGCGCCTTCCGCGCTTGCGGGCATGGCATATGCGGTGGTCGGGATCATGCCCAGGTTGACGATCACCTCCGGGATGAGGCAGCGCGCCAGAGAGATGCCGGCAATCGACAGCGTGATGGCGTGCACGGGGTGTGCATGGACGACCGCGTTGACTTCGGGGCGCTGACGGTAGGCCTCCAGATGCAGCAGGATCTCGGAACTCGGCTTGAGATCGCGTCCGGGGCCATAGCGACCGGCGCCGACGCATTTGGCCTCCCAATCGATCACCACCATCTGATCGGGTCGCATGTACCCCTTGCTCAGCCCACTCGGGGTCACCACGAAACGATCTTTGTCCAGGCGAGCCGAGATATTGCCGTCGGTGGCCGTGACATAACCCTTTACGTGTAGCAGTTGGCCGACCCGCACGATCTCCTCGCGCAATGCGCGCTCGGTCGTCGTGGAACCCCCCGCCGTGTATCTGCCGTAACTCAACGAACCTCCTGCGCCAACTCGACGTGATCGATTACGGCGACGATGACTGCGCGAACCGGCCCCCAGGGCTCTACGTCGCACACCTGGCGCGCACTACTGCCCTCATCAAGCACGAGCACGCGATCGCCGACGCCTGCCCGCATCATATCCACGGCGATATCGTACTTGGCCGTGACCTGACCGGCAAGATCCAGCCGCGCGACGAGCAGGAGTTTTTTGCCGCCAAAGAAAGGATGCTTGATAGTGGCGACCACCGTGCCGGCGACCTGCCCGATATACATGGACTATCTCACATCCACTTCATCCACGATTCCCACCACTGAGTGATCCACCGGCACGAACGTCTGGGGAAGGGCCAGCGCAGCCTCTCGGCCGCCGACGATGAACACCAGTTCACCAGGCCCGGCTTGGGCGGTGGCATCCGTGGCAACCACTGGCTCACCGGCTGGCCGTTGCCGGCGATCCAGCGGCTGGACGATTAATAGCTTGATCCCCTCGAGTCCAACGTATTTGTGTTCGGCAACTAGCGTGCCTGTAACTCGAGCAAGATTCATGCTGTAACGTCCATGCCTAGCGAGCGTTCGCCTGATGCCTTCAGCCGACGATGCGCGCTCGGTTAGCGAGTGGGGTGGTCGCTATGATAGAATATCAGTCGGGCTTGAACAGCTCGACGATCTGCCGGACCAGCATCACCAGCGTGACCGCTATTGCCACGTATTGTCCGGGAGCTGGTTCATATCGCAAATGGTTGGCGGGCAGGGTGGCATTGGCGGCCGCTTGCTCGCTTTGGCTCTGCCTCGCTTGAGCGATCGCCCAGGCGGCGGCGCCGCCGAGCACGGCGCTCGCAGCGGCGCCCATCAAGACGATGCGTAATCGTTGGTTCACGGGATTCATACTCCTCTAATTGCGTAGCGAAGATCGTAATGAGCTGAGCACCTGACGGGCCTTGGTGTTTGTTGTTTCGATGGAGATAATCGGAGCGGTCAGCTTCTGGCTGGCTTGCTCGCTCTTTGAGGCGACTTGACGCATGCGGGCGCGCATGAGCGGACCGTACTTTTTCACTCCTCCCTGAGCTTTGACCACTCCGACGTTCAGGAGGACAAAGAACGCGCCGAAAACGAGGACGAAAACGAATGCCTCGATGGCAAGAATGATAATAGCGATGCTGGTCCAATCGGCAAGCTGCATGGTGTGCCTCCTGCGCAGTGATCAGATGATGGTGACATTGTAGCAGAGAACTCGGCGGCGCGCAAAGCATCGCTGCTTAGGATGGAATCGTGAAATCGAGCCGGAATTCGACTGCCGGTGTGATGGTGTTTCTGGCCCTGCTTCTGGCGTTGTTGCTCCCGACCCGCTCCTATCGGCATTGGGTCGAGTTTGGGCCCCAACAGCAGGTGATCACGCAGAATCCGAAAATGGGTGTGCACACGCGTCTCACGGATGAGGTCGAGCCGTGGAAGATCCAACGCACGTTGGAGATGGTGCGGCAGATCGGCGCGCCCTGGATCGTGGAGTATTTCCTGTGGGCGGCCCATGAGCCGCAGCGTGGGGTCTACGACTGGAGCCACGCCGATCTGGTGATCGATCACGCCGTCAATCAGGGCCTGACGGTAGTCGCCCGACTTGGCTATGTCCCGGAGTGGGCCAGGCCGCCGCGCACGAACCACCTTTATCTCGACGCGACCGGGTATGATGATTTCGCACGTTTTGCGGCGGCCTTCGCCGAGCATTTTCGGGGACGGGTGAAGCAGATCATCATCTGGAATGAGCCCAATCTGAGCCAGGAATGGGGCTTTCGGCCGGTCGATCCGGCCGGCTATACACAACTGCTGTGCCGCGTCTATCCGGCAGTCAAGGCGGCTAACCCCGATGTCCAGATCCTGGCGGGCGCTCTGGCCCCGACCCTGGCGCCGCCCGGCAGCGAGTGGGGGCTGAACGATCTGGATTATCTGCAGCAGATGTACGACGCCGGCGCCGCGCCCTGTTTCGACATCTTGGCGGCGCACGCCTATGGCTGGACGTTCAGTCCCGACGATCCACCCAGCGCCGACGCCGTGAACTTCCGCCGTGTCGAGTTGCTGCGAGACATCATGGTGCGCAACGGTGATGGGACTAAGCAGGTAATGATCACGGAGGGTGGCTGGAACGATCATCCGCGCTGGACGAAAGCCGTTCGCCCGGCCCAGCGCCTGGAGTATACCCTGCGGGCTTACGAGAAGGCGCTGCAGGATTGGCCGTGGGTGGACAACCTCGTCATGTGGGCATTTCGCTATCCGCGGCCGACCGGCACGTATCAGGACTACTACACCTTTGTTGGTGGCGATTTCCAGCCGAAGCCGATCTATCTTGAGACGCAAGCCTACGCTGAGGGCTTGCGGTCGCAGAGCTCGCAGCCGTGACGCACCGTCGCTGGGCAACTGTGGTTGTGCTGATCCTCGGATTATTGAGCGGGATACTGCTTCTGCGTCAGACGATCTTGGGCGGCGGCGACAGGACATGGGCGCGCATCCAGCAGACAGGGGTGTGGCGTGTGGGGATGGATCCGAGCTTCCCGCCGTTCGAGAACCTGGATGGGGTCACCGGCCTGCCTGCCGGATTCGATGTGGATTTGGCTCGCGCGATTGCCGCGCGCTGGGGTGTGCGCGCTGAGTTCGTCGGCGTGGGCTTTGACCAACTCATGGATGCCGTGGTCGCCAACCGGGTCGATAGCGCCATCTCCGCGTTGACCGTCGCGCCGCACCGAACAGAGGAGATGCGCTTCTCCGAACCGTATATCGAGGCCGGCATGGTGCTGGCGGTGCCCGAAACAAGCCAGCTCAGGCCCGCGCTGGAGATGGCTGTGGGCCGCAGCGACGCCGCAGCGATGCTGGAGGCCGCGCAAGTGCTTGCTGGACGGCGCGTAGCCGCCGAGTGGGGCAGCGAGGGGGATGCGCTGGCGCGACGCCTGCAAGCGCGAGTGAACGGCGATCTCCGGCTCGTGTTGCGCCATGCCACCGACGATGCCTTGCGCGCCGTCCTTGCCGGCGAGGCGGACGCGGCGATTGTGGACGCGATCAGCCTCGCGCTTTTCGGCGGGGACGGCGGATCGCCGCTGCTGGCAGTCGGCCAACCGCTGCGGAGCGATCCCTACGCGATCGTGGTCCCAAAGCACGCACCGGAGTTGCTGCGCCAGGTGAACGAAGCGTTGGCTGCTTTGCGGGATGATGGGACCTTGGCTGAGATCAAGGCGCGTTGGCTGCGCCCACAGGAGCGGTAGCGGAGTGCTGCATTTCGACATTTTCACGCTGTTCCCCGGCATGTTCGCCGGCATCTTCGATGACAGCATCCTGAAGCGGGCGCGTGAGGCCGGCATCATATCGGTCGCTCTACATAACATTCGGGATTATGCGTTGGGCCGCCATCGTGTGACTGACGACACCCCCTATGGCGGCGGCGGCGGCATGGTCATGAAACCCGAACCGATCGTGCGTGCCGTCGAGACGGTGCTGGCGCGCGATCCCGGCTGGCGTTTCGAGCCTGTCCAGCAGGGCGACGAGCCTCCTGACGCCGATCCGCGCGCGTTGGCGCCGCTCGATGTGCCGATCATCTTGCTGTCGCCGCAAGGCCGGACGTTCACCCAGGCCATCGCGCATGAGCTCGCAGGCTATCATCGGATAGCCCTCATCTGTGGCCGTTACGAAGGTGTCGACGAACGCGTCCGGGAGCGCCTGGTCACCGACGAGATTTCGATCGGCGATTTCGTGATTTCCGGCGGGGAGCTGGCCGCGGCGATCGTTGTGGATGCGGTGACGCGGCTGCTGCCAGGCGCGCTGGGGTGCGACATCGGCGCCTATGAGGATTCGTTTGCCACTGGATTGCTGGAGTACCCGCAGTATACCCGCCCGGCGCTGTATCGTGAGCAGGGCATACCGGACATCCTCACGTCGGGCGATCATGCGCGCGTGGCGCGCTGGCGTCGTGAGCAGGCATTGCGCCGAACGTGGGAACGCCGCCCTGATTTGCTGCGCGCTGCGCCGTTGAGCGATGCCGATCGGTCGTTCCTGGCGAAGCTCGAAGCGGAACAGGCCACACACGACACGACGCTGCCGGCGCGCGAGGACTGAACAGGTGAACACAAGCGCTGTGCATGAGAACTGTGTAATGCCTACCCCTGGCGATTTGGCTGACTGCTTGATGTGTGCTAGAATCTTTTTTCGTGATTAGTTCAGACCTGTCGTTGCCTGGATGATGTGCCGTGCGTGGCGCAAGTGAAGGGGCGGTCAGGACATCAGGAATTTCGAGGGTGATGTATGCATAACTTGTTACTTTCTCTCCACAGCTTCGAGCCACGGCCGGAAGTTCCCATCGTGGAGGCCGGCGACACAGTTCGCGTCCACACATTGATCGTCGAAGGCGAGAAGGTCGTGTGCGCAAGGGCGGCGTCAACAGCAGCTTCACCGTGCGGCGCATCGCCTCTCACGGCATCGGCGTCGAGCGCACCTTCCTCTTTGCCTCGCCTCGCGTTGAGAAACTCGAGGTCTTGCGCCATGCCAAGGTGCGCCGAGCCAGGCTTTACTATCTGCGGGGCCGAACGGGCAAGGCGGCGCGCATGCGCGAACGACAAGCGTAGCATTGCCGGCGTAGCATTTCCTTGCGCGACCTCCGGTCGCGTATGGGGCCCGGCTTGCCACACCAGGGCGCAATCGCAGCCCCTGCTCGTGCACACAGTTGCATGGGCGGGGGCATTTTGTGTCGATCTTCGAGCGATCGAGGGTTCATATGGTTCTGGCATCCGCACACGACCGATGCTTTCTTGACGAAACGCAGCTGGCAGGCACTCGGGCGGAACTCTCGTTTGAGACTGATCTCTGGCGCGCAGGCTATCAGCATGTGGCCGGCGTCGACGAGGTTGGGCGGGGGGCATGGGCCGGCCCGGTAGTGGCCGCTGCGGTGATCCTGCCTGCTGACACGCAGGCGGTGGCGCCGCTGGTCGGCGCCGTTGACGATTCCAAAAAGCTGACCCCTCGCACGCGCGCCCGTCTGTTCGACTTGATCCACACGCATGCCGAGGCAATCGGCGTCGGTAGCGCATCCGCCGAGGAGATCGATGCGGTCGGCATCGCCCAAGCGAATCGACTTGCGCTGGCGCGTGCCATCGGGCATTTGAGCGTTCAGCCGGACTTCGTGCTTCTCGACTTCTTCACGCTTCCGCAGCTTCGGTTCCCCCAGCGTGGGGTTCCACACGGCGACGAGCTTTCGCTGACCATCGCCTCCGCTTCGATCATCGCCAAGGTCACCCGTGATCGTTGGATGGCGGAGCAAGATGATAGTCATCCGGGCTACGATTTCGCTCGACATAAAGGATATGGAACGGCTATGCACAGCGCCGCTTTGACCGCCCTGGGGCCTTGCGTGCTGCATCGGCGCAGCTTTGCCCCGGTCGCCTCCTGCGTGCATCCAGATCAAATAGTCACCTTGACGTCCGGCTCCGAGGCCGTCGATGGCTGATAACCGCCCAACGACGAATACGCGCAGGGCGCTTGGGCAGCAGGGCGAGGAGTTGGCTGCGGCCTACCTCGTCAAGCTGGGCTACGACATCGTTGCGCGCAATTGGCGTACTCGGTCCGGCGAGCTGGATATCGTGGCGCGTGATGGGGATTGGTTGATCTTCGTCGAGGTGCGCGCTCGCCGCATCGGGCGCGACGCAGCCTCGCCCATGCTCGGCCGGCCGGAGGAATCGGTGACGCCGCGCAAGCAGCGCCAACTCGTCGCGATGGCTGACGCCTATCTGTTTGAACTGCCGTGGCGCGGGCCGTGGCGCATCGATGTGATCGCGCTGGAGCTCCGCGCAGATGGTTCCATCGCTCGACTGAATCATCTGCGGGATGCGGTGGGAGGGCTGGCGTGACCGTGACGACGGACGCCGGACGCCGGACGCCGGACGAAAAGGACCGGCGCTTGGTCTTCGGTCCTTCCTCCGTGGTCGTCATCGTCGGCCCGACGGCAGCGGGCAAGACAGCTTTGAGCATCGAATGGGCCGAAGCGTTGGGCGGCGAGATCGTGTCCGCCGATTCACGTCAGATCTATCGCGGCATGGACATCGGTACTGCCAAGGCCACATCGGAGCAACGGGCGCGCGTGCCACACCATCTGATCGATGTCGTCAGCCCTGACACCGTTTTGACCCTGGCAGAGTACCAGCGCCTGGCCTATGCCGCGATCGACGATATCCTCGCCCGCGGCAGGCTGCCGATACTGGTCGGTGGGACAGGCCAGTATGTCCACGCGGTCGTCGAGGGGTGGAGCATTCCGTCGGTCGCGCCCAGGCCGGAGCTCAGGGCGGACTTGGAGAGACAGGCCCAAGTCGATGGCGCCGCAGCATTGCACGGCCGGTTGCGGCAACTTGATCCCGAGGCAGCATCGCGCATCGATTACCGCAATGTGCGGCGCGTGATCCGCGCCCTGGAAGTCTGTCTGATCACCGGGCAGCCCATCACCGAGCTCCAGCGCAAGAACCCGCCCCCCTATCGGATCGAGCAATTCGGCGTGATGCGGCCTCGTCCGGAGCTCTATGCGCGTATCGACACGCGCGTCGACCGGATGATCGAAGCTGGGCTCGTGGAGGAAGTGCGCGGTTTGGTGGCCGCGGGCTACGGCTGGGAGCTTCCGGCGATGAGTGGGCTCGGCTATCGCCAGATCGGCCAGTATCTGAATGAGGAGATTACGCTGGCCGAGGCGATAGCGCTGATCAAAAAGCAGACGCGCAAGCAGACGCGCCGCTTCGTCCACCAACAGCAGACGTGGTTCCGAGCCGATGATCCCACCATCCACTGGCTCGAACCGGGCGGGGAGCCGCTCGCCGAGCTGATCTCGCGGCCTGCTGGATGGCAGACCGGCGCAAATCGATCCTGATTTGACACCGGTGGCGTTCGACCTATACTGCGGGAATATCACCGCCACCGAGCCAGCGCGCGCCCGCCGAGCTTCGAGTTGAGATGCCGACCCTGACGCTTGACCGTATCCAGGAATACCGTAACGCGACTTATCGCTTGCAGCGGCGCCTGACCAGCAGCGATGAGGCAATCGCGTTCGTGAATGAGCGCGGCTACGTCTACTTCTGGCCGGTGAAGGATGTGATCCTGCCCAGTTTGTGGGTGGCGGCGGCCGGCGAGCGTGCCGTGGCCGATGCGCACGATGATCCCGGCCATGTCACCTGGGGCTGGAAAGATCAGTTTCTTGGCCAGCGCGTCTGGTATTACGCCAAGGTGCTGCGTAAGCGCGCGACCTTCATCTCGCTGGCGATCCTGCCCCACTTCTACGCACTGTCCGAAAACTACGGCGAGCCCGAAAAGGACTACCTGCTCCAATACGAT
>JALOOE010000082.1 GCA_025454565.1 Anaerolineae bacterium | reverse complement strand
TGATCCCGATGGCCGCGGAGACGCCGACGGTGCCCGCCGCGGCCGCCGCACTTGGCGTGGCGCCGGGACAGATCATCAAGTCGTTGCTGTTTCTGGTTCGAGATGAGCCGGTGCTGGTGATCGCCAGCGGCGAGACGCTGGTGGAGCGGGCGGTGCTGGCCGCACGCTATGGCGTCGGCAAGAAGCAGGTGAAGCTCGCCGACGCCGGGACGGTGCTGCGGCTGATCGGCTATCCCGTCGGTGGGGTGCCGCCCTTCGGACACGTGACGCGCGTCCCGGTGCTGCTCGACGGTGCGGTGCAACGCTGGGAGACGATCTACGGCGGGGGCGGGGATGACCACACGCTCTTGCGCGTCGCGCCGGCGGAGTTGGCGCGGGTGACGGGGGCGGAATGGATTGAGTTGTAGGGGCGCTTTTCTCGGCTTCAGAGAAGAGCCGGCTGTGGCGGCACGATTCGCGCTAGAGGCAGACTCGCTTATCTGCGGGAAACCCGCCCCTACGCTTTGCCTTCGACCCGCCTGCGCATCTCGGCCAATGACACGCCGCCAGTGACGCGCACGCGTTGTCGCGCGGCTTCAAGTAGCTGCACGAAGCGCGGATTGTGCGCCAGCAGCAGGCTATCCAGATCGTCCTCGTCGTCGATGGCGATTATCATCGCCACGGGCCGCCCATTGCGCGTGACGACGACGGGCGATTCCCGGCTCTCGTCGATATAGGCGCTGAAGCGATCTTTCACTTCTGCCAATGGTGCGATCTTCATAGGTCTCCTCTACGTCAAATCGGAGCACAGGTAGTAGACTCGCATCACGTGCAGCTCATCATACGATACCGCTCCGCCCAATGCTTCAAAGATGGGACTCAACCGCTCCGGCCCCAGTTCAGACATCAGCTTGAGCACGCGCGCCCGGTCTTCCTCCGTCAGTTTCGATAGCGCAAGGATGCGCGCCGGGTCGAGCGCGCCGCCTGATTGGACATAGCGTCCAAGGTGCGCGGCGATGGTGCTCTGCCTGACGTTGTACAGCGCCATGAGCTGTTCGACCGTCTGGCCGGCTGCGAAGGCTTCGCCCACTTCTTGCCAGCGAGACGGATGTTCCCGGTCAATGGTTGTGGGGGCCGGCCGGCCCAACGAACCTGTGCCAGCTTTTCCCCGCTCAACCAATCCCTTCTCGGCGCAATAGGCACGGGTGACTGCCAGGAAGCGATCGCCGTAGGCCGCCAACTTGCGCTGCCCGACGCCGTAGATATCCGCGAAGCGCTGCGGCGTCTGCGGGAAGTAGGTCGCCATCTCGACCAGCGACCGGTCAGAGAACACCACGTAAGGCGGCAGGTCGGCGGCGTCGGCAATCTCCCGGCGCAGTGCACGCAACAACTCGAAAAGGGCAGGATCGTGCGCTGCCTGCGCAGCGTCGCCGGCCACTGCCTCCGCTCCCGCCCGTTGCACCTCCACAGGGATCATAACCCTGGTTCCGTCCAGGACTGCGCGGCCTGCCGCGGTCAGGCTCAGGCTGCCGTGTTCCATGTCCTGTTCCAGAATACCCTGGCGGATGAACGCCTCGGCGAGGCGACGCCATTCCGCGGGAGAATGCTCCTTGCCCGCGTCATACATGGGCAGTCGATCATGGTGATAGCGCAGCACGCGCTGGCTGCGCGAGCCACGCAGCACATCGATGATGTGACCGGCGCCGAATATTCCGCCGGTGCGCAGGATGCAGCCGAGGAACTTCTGCGCCGCGTCGGTCACATCCACCTCCACTGTCTCCCCGCGAGCTATCAGACAGGTGTCGCAGAAGCCGCACGGCGCAGACTGCTCGCCAAAATAAGCCAGCAACTGCACGCGCCGGCATCCAACGGCTTCGGCGTAGCGCGACATCGCCTGCAGCCGGGCATGTCGTCCCGCGCGTTCTGTTGGCGCACCCTCTTCGATGAACCGGTAGATGGTCTGCGTATCTGCCCGGCTGAACAGCAGCAGGCAATCAGCGCGCAGCCCATCCCGTCCCGCCCGGCCGATCTCCTGATAATAGCTCTCGAGGTCCTTGGGCAGGTTGAAGTGCACCACGAAGCGCACATTCGACTTGTTGATCCCCATGCCGAACGCGATGGTGGCCACGATGATCGAGACGCGATCGCGCGCGAAAAGCTCCTGGTTGCGTCGCCTCGTCGCGTCGTCAATGCCGGCATGATAGGGCAGCGCCGGCCAACCCTGGGCAGCCAACTGCTCGGCCAGGCGATCCACGCCATCCCGCGTGCTGCAGTAGATGATGCCTGTCTGGTCACGATGGCTGCTGAGAAACGTGAGCAGTTGCCCCAAGCCATTTTGACGCATACGGGCTTCCAGGAACAAGTTGGGCCGGTCGAAGCTGGCGATGAACGCATGCTCATCCCGAAAGCCGAGACGCTGCTGAATATCGCGCCGGACGCGCTCGGTCGCCGTGGCGGTGAGCGCAATGCAGACAGCATTCCGATACCGCTCGCGCACAGGCAGGAGTTGCCGATACTCCGGCCGGAAATCATGCCCCCACTCCGAGATGCAGTGCGCCTCGTCTATGGCCAGACAGCGCACGCGCGAGCGATCGAGCAGCACCAGCGTTTCCGGGCGGAGCAAGGTTTCAGGCGAGGTGTATAGCAGCTTGATCTGCCCTGCCCGCACTTGCCTGGTTGTCGCCAGGTAATCGGCATACGCCACTGTGCTGTTGAGGAATGCTGCCGGCACGCCCAACTCGCGTAACTGCATCACCTGATCTTGCATCAGCGAGATCAGCGGCGAGATCACGACGGTGAGGCCATCAGCGAGCAGCGCCGGCAACTGATAGCAGAGTGACTTGCCGCCGCCAGTCGGCATCACGACCAGCGCCCCGCGACCGGCGAGCAGGTTTGCGATGATCTCGGCCTGCAACGGACGGAAGGCGTCGTAGCCGAAGACCGTTTTGAGGATACGACGGGCTTCATCCAAGGATGGCGCGGCTGAATCAGGATAGGAATGAACGTCGATGATCGCAGGGCCAGCTTCGGCGCCGGATTCAGTGGCCGGCTGGGTCTGCTCCTGTGCAGGCCGAGCGGGGGCTGCCTGCGGCAGAAACCAGCCCGATAGCTGGACATAACAGCGCAACTCGGTGTCGGGATCATCGGCGCGCCGCCACCAGTGGGCCAGCGATACGCGCAGGAGTGTGCCCGCGGGGATGATTTCGACCGGCTCCTGAAAGCCGACGAAGACCAATGTGCGGCCGCCGTCTGGCGCGGGATAGTGATAACGGATGCGTTTGCCGTCCTCCGCACGTGTCAATGGCTGATCCGGCCGCCAGAAGGTGGTGCTGAAAGGTGGGATGCCGGCGCGCTGGGCGATGTAAAGTGCGCCGTGTGGGGTCGTTTGCGTCAGCCCCTCGAAGAGCAGTTCAGGGCCGCCGGCCACTGGAGGCATCCGCTGCTCGATGAACGGCGGGCAATTGGGCATCGTGCCGCACCGCTGCTTTGATCGAACGATGACGTTCTCGACGTGCGGCGGGGTCACGTGCTCGGCCGGGACAGCATCCACCTCCCAAACCTCGCCCACCTGGTATTCCAGGCCCACGCGCTCATTCGTCGCGGCGTCTGCAGCGATCAGCCGGACGCTTCGTCCCTCGAAAGTGATGCCGCCGATGCAGGCGCCGCTGCCTTGACGGGTCTTGGCGACGATCAGAATCTTCATGGTGCGTGCTTCCGCTCCACTAGATTGGGGGGGTGTGAGCAGAGTTCAGTGGTATGGGCAAAAGGTGTTTGACAGGCAGAGCCAGATCCCTCGTTAGCCTATCGGCAAGCAGCGAACGATGACAGGCAGCCGGCTCTCGTTCCACGCAGCACAACGCCACAACGTGCGCGGTCGTTCCGAGTTCTGCGACGAACGCCGTGCCATCGAAATCGCGGAGCTGTTCTCGCCGGTACGCCTCCACGAAGGCCGGGCTGAGGGTCGCACGCTGTCGTTTCGCGGTGTGCGCGACGCGATCCGCGGCGGATTGCTGGCTGCGCACCTCCAGGCTGGGTGCGAGGTCGCGGCGGTGGATGTAGCGAATGCCCAGTTCAGCCAGCCTGGCTTGGAGCCGCGCACTGTTGGCGAATGCGTACTCGGCCCCGCGCACGCCGCGGCGTGCGCGAATATCGCAGAAGGTATCCACTTCTGCAGCCAGCAACGCGGCAAAGAACCGTTCCGCGTCCCAACCGTAGACGCCGATCGTGACGAATTCAAGCGGCATCGTCTGGCTCCTCTTTGCGGTAGCGCTTGCGGGAGGTGAAATCGGGATCGCCGAAGAGGCTCAACTGGCCGTCCGTCAGTTCGTAGATGACGTCGGCCTGCGAAACCAACTCGCCGTTCTCATCGATGTGAGTCACCGGGATACCTTGCTCCACGAGGGCCTGTCCGATCAATTTGCTGCGATGACACTGCTCCGGCTTGCCCTCACTGCACATCAAGATCACGCGCAGCCGTCGCCGGAATGCGGCCTCCAGCCGAGCCAGTCCCTCCTGGAAAAAAGGACGTTGTCTGACCTCGTCGTAGATCACTTTGCCATCGGCATAGCAGGTGGGGTCATCCGGCTGCCCGCCGAGCTTGTCGCCCAGGTAGATGTAACGGATGCCGTGTGTACGCAGATGCGCTTCGAGCGCATTTTTGGAGAACTCCGGCCTGAAGCGCGAATAGGGCGCGGAACGCACGTCGATCAGGTAACTGATCTCGTGCGTTTTGAGGGCGGACACGAAGTCGTCTAACGATTGGCTGCCGTAGCCGATCGTGTAGATGGGAACGGTGTCTGGAATGGCAGCCGGCGAGGTCAAGGTCGCGCTCTCTTCCTGCCCGACTGGGGCAGGCGTGGCGGGCAGTTGGTGTCGCAACGATACAGCCGATTATACAGGCTTTCGGATGGCGCGCCAACCTGCAGCCCGCCCGGTTCGGCAGATCTGCGTCATCCAACCTTCGCTGCCGCGGCTTCGCGCTCCAATCTCTCTGCCAGCCACATCTTGATCACGGATTGGCGTGTCACGCCCCTTCTTCGGGCAGCCTTGTCCAGCGCCTCGATCATCCAGGTCGGAAAATCCACATTGACCTTCCGCTGATCCAGGTTTGGCTTTCGTGCCGACGCCAGGTCAAGCGTGTCGAGGACCGACTCGGCGTCATCGAATTCAGAAGCTTTCATACACCCTCACTTCTCGCACGAATCTCGACCAGGTCCATATCCAGCCAGAGGGCCTGGGCCTCTTGAAAATCGATCCCATGCCTGGCTTTGTTCGACAGGCTCTTGTCGGGGTCGTACTTGAATCTTGGGAGCAACGTGCCAGGCACTTCCGAAAGTGCCTGGCACGTGAGCGCAGCTTCGGTACCCACCGAATTCGCGCAAATACGGAGGGTGAATTGGCGCAATTTGCGCTAATTCGGAGAATAGCCTATACTTCGGATATGATTCCACGCGTATTGCAGGTCCGGATCACCGAACAGCTTCAGACCGGCGGCAAGATCGTTATCATTTACGGGGCGCGGCAGGTGGGCAAGACGACCCTGGTGCGCCGGGTGTTGGATGATTTGCCGTATCGCAGTCTAGCCATCAACGCCGACGAACTCCGCTATAACGAGATTTTGTCGAGTCGCGATCTGCGCCAGTTACGCGGACTCACCGAGGGGTATGAACTGCTCTTTATCGATGAAGCGCAGCGGATCCCCGAGATCGGTATTAACCTCAAGCTGCTGATCGACCATCTGCCGCACCTGCGCATCGTCGTCACAGGTTCATCATCGCTCGATCTGGCGAGCAAGGTCCAGGAGCCGCTGACCGGGCGCGCCTGGGTTCATCAACTCCATCCGATTGCGCTGCGCGAGCTGGCGCGACTGCACAATCGTTTCGAGCTGGACGAACTCCTCGAAGAACGCCTGATCTTCGGAAGCTACCCCGAAATCTTCGCGATGTCTGGCGCTGCATCCCGTCGCGAATACCTCCAGGGGTTGACCGCCAGCTATTTGTATCGCGATATCCTGGAGATCGGTGGTGTGCGCCATTCCCAGAAGCTGCGCAACCTGGTGCGCCTCTTGGCGTTTCAGATTGGCAGCGAGGTCTCTTTGACCGAACTCGGCAGCCAGTTGCAGATGAGCAAAGAGACCGTTGCCTCCTACATGGATCTGCTGGAGCAAAGTTTCGTGATCTTTCGTCTCAGCGGCTTCAGCCGCAATCTGCGCAAAGAGGTGAGCAAGCAGAACAAGGTTTACTTCTGGGACCTGGGCGTGCGCAACACGGTTATCGATAATCTGAAGCCGTTGGATGCACGCGATGATCTGGGCGCGCTCTGGGAAAATTTCGTGGTGGCTGAGCGCATGAAGAATCTGAGCTATCGCCGAGCGTCAGCGAGTCTCTTCTTCTGGCGCACTTATACCGGCGCTGAGATCGATATCGTGGAAGAGCGCGATGGCGAGCTGCACGCCTACGAATGCAAGTGGAGCAAGCCGCGCAACCGCGCCCCCGACTCGTTTCTGACGGCCTATCCTGATGCGACGTTCGAGGTCATCACGCGCGAGAACTATCACGCGTATCTGGTTGATTGATCGCCGCTTATCCCGGTGAACTCTGGGATGTACGCAAATAGCACATTCGCATCGCGTACAACGAAGGTATCGGTGAGGAAGGTACGCCTCAACTGCTAGTCAGGGCAGGAGTGGGAGAGTCAGGTTAGGTATAGCGTCACCATGAAACCCAACTGGCAACGCCTCCTCTCCGCCCAGTGGCGCGACGCGCGTGTGCTGCTGGGCGAGTCGCGCGCCGCGCTCGTGCTCTTCCTGGTGGTGATCATCTTCAGCGCAGCGCTGCTGCGCCTCTTCTACACGTTTCCCGGTACGACGACGCATCCCACCTTCGGCGAGGCGCTCTACGCCGCCTTCGCCCTGATCTTCTTCCAGCCGGTGCTGCCCTTCCCGGAGCAGTGGGCCTTACGGATTCTCTACTTCGTCGTTCCGATCTTGGGGCTGGTGGCGCTGGCCGATGGCGTCATTCACTTCGGCTCGGCCTTGATCGACAAACGGCAGCGCGGACAGAAATGGCAGGCGGCTATGGCATCGACATACCGGGATCACGTGATCGTGTGCGGGCTGGGGAAGGTCGGCTACCGGGTGATTTTGGAGCTGCGCAAGTTCGGCCGCGAGGTGGTCGGCGTCGAGCGGGATGCCGATGGCCGCTTCGTGGAGAAGGTGCAGGCGTTGGGCATCCCGGTGATCATCGCCGATGCGCGGCGAGAGGAGACGTTGGTCAAGGCGGGTGTGGCGCAGGCGGATGTCGTCATCCCCTGCACCGAAGATGAACTGACTAACCTGGATATCGCCCTGGATGCGCGCGACCTCAACCCCGGCATCAAGATCGTGATGCGCATGTTCGATCCCGAGCTGGCCGAACGGGTCGAGCGGGGCTTCGGCATCCACACGGCGTTCAGCGTCTCCGCGCTGGCCGCGCCCAGCTTCGCGGCCGCGGCGATGCGCCTGAACGTCCAGCATTCGTTCTATGTCGGCGAGACGCTGGTCAACCTGAGCGAACTGATCGTCGCGCCCGGCTCACGCCTCGACGGCCAGACGGTCGCCGAGGTGGAAGCCGGGCTCGACATGTCGGTCATGTCATACGTGGGCGGCGGCATCGCCGATCTGCACCCCAAACCGGATCAGAGATTGCGCGCCGGCGACAAGATCACCGTGCTCGCCACGCTGGAGATCCTCAAGCAGCTCGACGGGCTGAACCGCCCGGCCAAGAGCTGATCCGCAGCGGCTATGCTCGCGCCGGTCCAGAAACCCTGCACTGGGCTGTCGCTGCAACGTACCTCGCGCTCACCCCATTGATGGGGCGCTGCTGATGTAGCCCGGTCGGTTTATCGCCGG
>JALOOE010000700.1 GCA_025454565.1 Anaerolineae bacterium | reverse complement strand
AGCACGCTGAGCACGTAGGATTGATCCTTGGCCCGATCGACGCCGCGCCAGAGCTGGTAATGACCCAATGCATCGCGGCGCACGCGCGCATAGTGGCCTGTCGCCAGGTAGCGAGCGCCCAACGTGCGCGCGTAGTTGAGCAGATAGCCGAAGCGGATCTTCCGGTTGCAGGCCAGGCAGGGGTTCGGCGTGCGGCCGGCCGCATAGTCAGCAACGAAGGGGTCGACCACCTGCGCCTTGAACGGCTGCTCGACATTGATGACGTAAAATGGGATGCCCAGCCGGTCGGCCACGCTCTGCGCGTCCGTGATTGCCTCCACCGAACAGCAGCGATTCGAAGACAGCGAATGGCGAACACTTGCATCTGCACTGCGCTCTGGCGCCAGTGCAGATGTCGCGAATGGCGAATCAGTTGTGAGACGCAAGTCGCCATCCGCCTCAGACCAGAGGCGCAGCATCACGCCGATGACCTCGAAGCCCTGCTCTACCAGCAGCGCTGCGGCCACTGAGCTATCCACCCCGCCGCTCATGGCGACAACGACTCGCTCGCCCACGTCTCGATCTCCAAAGAAGGAAACAAGGTTACGGGTAGCCAAGAAGACAAAGGAATTCTGTACCCCCTTGTCTCCTTGTTCACTTGTCTCCCCGAAGTCTCGCCACAATCTCCGGCAGCTTCGCAACCACGTAATCCACATCCGCCTCGGTGTTCTCGCGGCCCAGCGTCAAACGCAATGCGCCCATCGCCTCCTGCGGGCCGTAGCCCATCGCGGTGAGCACATGGCTGGGTGTCGGCGCGCCGGTGGCGCACGCGGAGCCGGACGAGGCCGCCACCCCCGCCAGATCGAGCGCGATCAGCATCCCCTCGGCCTCGGCGCCGGCCACCAGGAAGCTGGCATGGCCGGGCAGGCGCTGCGCCGGGTGGCCGGTGAGCGTGATGCCGGGGATCGCCGCAGTCAGGCCGTCGATCAGCCGATCGCGCAGCGCGGTCAGCCGTCGCGTCTCAGATTCGCGCGCCGCGTGAGCGATCTCAAGCGCCCGCGCCATCCCGACGATGTACGGCACATTCTCGGTCCCCGACCGACGGCCCCGCTCCTGCCCGCCGCCGGTCTGCACCGGCAGCAGCCGCACGCCGCGGCGCACGTAAAGCAGCCCAACCCCCTTCGGCCCGTAAAATTTGTGCGCCGAAAGCGCCAGCAGATCGACGTTGAGCGCATCGACGTCGAGCGGCAGATGGCCGCCCGCCTGCACGGCGTCGGTGTGAAACGGCACGCCGCGTGCGCGCGCAATGGCGCCGATCTCGGCGACCGGCTGGATCACGCCGACCTCGTTGTTCGCAAGCATGATGCTGATCAACGCGGTGTCGGGCCGGATGGCCGCCGCGATGGAGGCTGGATCGACGATGCCGTGGCGGTCAACCGGCACATACGTCACGTCGCCGTCGAGCTGCTCCGCCAGATCGGCCGCGGTGTGGAGCACGGCATGGTGTTCGGCCGGCGCGGTGATGATGTGGCGCTTGCCTTTTGCGGCGGATGCCAACAGCACGCCGCGCATCGCCAGGTTATCACTTTCAGTGCCGCAACTGGTGAAGACGATCTCGGCCGGCTGGCAACTGAGGATGGCCGCGATCCGTCGCCGGGCATCCTCCAGCGCGGCCCCGGCGCGCCTGCCGAGACCGTAGATGCTGGACGGATTGCCGTAGGTCCCGGTCCAATAAGGCAACATCGCCTCCACCACGCGCGGGTCGACGGCGGTCGTGGCGGAGTGGTCAAGATAGATCATGGTCGCTCCAGGGCGGGAGGCTGATTGGCCGGCAGATTGGTGGGCCCGCGTTTCCCGGAGTGCCGCGAGAGCCTGCTGACAGACCGGTCTGCCGACGCACCAGCTTACCTCCACACGCCATGCCATTCTACCGTCAAACCACCCATCTGACAAACCCGCTTTTTCGTGACATGACGGGCGTCATTTACCGCGCATCAAGTACGTGCGACAATCGGGATGGATTGTCAATGGGCCAAAGCGTCCATGTTCACCATAAAAACTGCTCATCGATCGCGTGCCAAGTGCCAGCGCACTTGGCACGTCACTTGCAAGGAGACATCCTACTTACGGGACGTGAAACCATGCTCGACCCGGACAAGCTGGGCTATCAAGTTCTTCACAACATCATGCGATATGGCTACGAGGGTGGCATCTATCCGGTCAACCCGACGGCCCCCGACATTCTGGGTCTGAAGGCGTACCCGTCGGTGCTCGATTGCCCTGACCCGGTGGATCTGGCCGTGATCCTGGTGCCGAACAAGGCAGTGCCCGCGGTGATGGAACAGTGCGGACAGCGCGGGCTCAAGGGCGCGGTCGTTATCACGGCCGGCTTTCGCGAGGTCGGCCCCCAGGGCCGCGCGCTCGAACAGCAGGTGCTCGACATCTGCCGGCGCTACGGCATGCGGATGGTCGGCCCCAACGTGCTCGGCATCATCGACACGGTGCTCAAGCTCAATGCATCGTTTGCCGCCGGCATGCCGGATCGCGGCCGGATCGCCTTCATGTCGCAATCGGGCGCGCTATGCACATCGATCCTCGACTTGGCGATGGGCCAGGGCATCGGCTTCTCACGGTTCTACAGCATCGGCAACAAAGCCGACATCAACGAGCTGGATCTGGTGAAAGCCTGGGCCGAGGATCCCGAAACGCGGGCCATCATGGCCTACCTGGAAGGCATCAGCAACGGGCCGGAGTTCATCCGCATCGCCAGCCAGGTCACCCGCCACAAGCCGATCATCGCAATCAAGTCGGGCACGACCAGCGCCGGCTCGAAGGCGGTATCGTCGCACACCGGCACGCTGGCCGGCTCCGAGGCGGCCTACGACGCGGCGTTCAAGCAGTGCGGCATCATCCGCGCCGGCTCAGTGCAAGACCTGTTCGACTACGCCAGGGCGTTCGCCCGCCAGCCGCTGCTGGAAGGTGATGGCATCGCAGTCGTCACCAACGCCGGCGGCCCCGGCATCATGGCCTCCGACGCCATCGAGCGCGCCGGCCTGAAACTGGCTGCGTTGACAAACGAGACCAAGCTGGGGCTTCAAGCCCTGCTGCC
>JALOOE010000699.1 GCA_025454565.1 Anaerolineae bacterium | reverse complement strand
GGTCTGCACCTCGACCCGGCCATCTGCTTGCGGCTGGAGTTCCACCGTGATGACGGGTGGCGACATGGCGCACTCCTCTCGTGGTCAGCTTTACGGCCAGCTCAGCGGTGCATTGGCAGCCTGCCCGCCCTTGAGCAGATTCAGCGATTCCTCGGTCATCGTGTCGAAGAGGTGTGGATCGCGCTTCCGGAGATCGGCGATCAACTCCTCGCGAGTGCGCAGCGGCTTGAGCTTCACGCGCACGGTCTGTGCATCTTCGCGGGATGCGCCGCCGCCCACATTCAGCACCTGGATGTTGATGCCGGCCTGCCCTTCCCGGCTGACCGTGACCGCCACCTCAAGTTCGATTTCATCGACGGCGAACAACGGCACGGGGTCATCCTGACGGCTTGCGGGGCTGAGCAGTTCGCGCTTCACCTGGTAGATCAACTCTGTCAGGCCGATCGGCTTGGGGTCGGTTTTGGGGGACATGGGGCACCTCAGACGCGCCGGACGCCGGCGACCAGCGGTCGCTCGAGGCGCCCGGCACGCAGTGACTTGCTGTGACTCAGGCGAAGGGTCGGAAGATCGGCGCCTGGTCGCGCTGACCGGAATACTCCAACTGCGGAACCTGCGAGTAGTGCTCGCCTTTCAGCTTCTTGCCCGCCTTATCGGCCAACTGACGGTAGCTGATCTGCCCCTTCGCTTGCTGGATCGCCTCGGCCAGGTAGTACGTGAACGCGCCATGATAGTCGCCCGCAATGCGGGCGTCGGCCGAGGTTTGATCGGGACGACACCCGGCCAGCAACACATTGGCCTCAGTCGTGCGCACATCGCCGAAGCGCTTCTTCTCGAAGGATGCCATCAGATCGCCGACCTTGGCGCGCAGCTCGGCGTCCGACAACTCTTTGTCCCGCAGCTTCTTGATCTGCTTGAACACATACTCCTGCTGATCCTGGAGAAACCTGGCTGCCGCAGCATCGATTTTCTCCTGCTCCGCATCGGACACGGGCAAGAAGCGGAACACGATATCCTCGGCGGGCGCCTTGTTGACGGTGCCGGAATGGCAGCTATCCATCACCAACGTCAGGTTGCCGCTGACAGGGAACTTGTCGTAGAGGGTCTTGAGCACGTCATCGGTGATGAAGCCGGCGGACTTGTAGTCGAACGGCACCAGGCACTCATCGCGACCATCCGGCTCGTCGCCGTTCGTGTCTGCAACATAGGTGCCGTGCCCCGAGTAGTGGAAGATGCGCACGGCGTCCGCATCGGCGCCACCCTCCGCCAACCACGCCAGCCCGGCTTTGATCCCGGCAACGGTTGCAGCGCCATCCAGCAACACCTTGATGCCATCGTCCTGGAAACCGTAGTACTGTTTCAGTAAGCCTTGCATCTGCCGAACATCGTTGATGCAGCCGCGCAGCGGCGCATCAGGATAGGCATTGATACCGACCAACAACGCTTTGCGGACACTCACTTGGGGCCTCCTTTGGATCGCCTCATCATGCGGACCACGCCAAACTTCGGTACAAAGGGACACTTAACTTCACGCGGCATCATAACATGAGCTATTTACGTTGACAAAAAGCTCCGGGCGGCGACAGGCGACGCGCGCACCCGGAGCACTGGGGGCGATCCATTGCGCTATGCGCGCAGCTCGTTGAGCAAGGCTGCCGCAAACTCCGCCGGATCGTGATGGAGGTTTAAGTCAGCCACGGGTGCGATGGGCGCGGCCGGATCGGGCTGCACGGCGACGATCAGCCCGGCGTCCCTAACACTCATGAAGAGGCTCGTGTCGCCGTCCAGACCCAGGGCCAGCAGGAGTTTCGGCGCCACCTGCGCGCCCGTCAGGCCGATGAGCTGCGCCTCGGTGATCCAGCCGGCATCGAGCGCGCCGAGATCTCCGCCGACGACCCCGCCGAACACCTCGGCCAGCTCAGTCGCCCGCGCGAAGCCGTCAGCGGTTTGGAGGCCGCGACCCGCCGCCACGACCACCGGTGAGGTCGCGAGCGACACGGCTGGAGCAGGCAGAACCACGGGCGGATATGTGGCGGGCTGGCCCCAACTCACACCGGCATCCTCGACGACGCCGGTGCGCCACGGCTCGTTGAACGCGGCCGGCAGCGCGCTCGTGTCGACGACCGCCACCGCCGGGGCCGCCACGAGAGTCACACGTTGCCGCGCCGCGTCGTCGAGCACCGGCTGATGCGCCACGATGCGCTGGTAACTCGGATCAACCTCCAGGTCGGCGGCATGGCCGCGGCATGGCCGCACAACCCGCCGTCCAACAACTGCGCCAGGCCCGGCCCCAACGTCCGCCCTGACCGCGTACGCGGGAAAAGGATGACTTGCGGCGCCCGATCCCGGAAAAAGCCGCCGAGATCGGCCACCCCCGGCACGCCCGCCGCCAGCAGCACGCGATCGGCGCCGGCTTTGATGACAAGATCGGCAGATTCGGCCTCTGCTCCGCCAGCCAGCAACAGGTGAACGTACGCGCCCAACGCATCAGCGACGACGCGGGCTTTGCCGATGAGTCGCAGGATGCCTTCATCGACTGCGCCGTCGAGGCTGACGACCCACACGCCGCCGGTTCCGCCGCCGGTGTCCGCCGTCGCGCCGCCCATAAGGGCTTCGAGATACGCGAGATCCATGCCCATCGGATTGCTCCTGTACAGTTTAAGGTTTAAGGTTACACGTTGCAGGTTCGAAGGTTACTGCTTCAAGGAAGACCCGTATTCGCCGGCGACCTTCCACTTTCCACCTTCCACCTTTCA
>JALOOE010000698.1 GCA_025454565.1 Anaerolineae bacterium | reverse complement strand
TCTTTGACCTCGAAGAACTCCAGGCCGGGCGGCATGACGTTTGGATTCTGGGGGTCGTAGCCGCGCCTGTAGTGCTGCACCGAGCAGAGCAGACTGCGCTGATTGAGTGTACTATAGGTGTAGACATCGACGACATACGCCGTGGGTTGGGTGCTCCCGTTCGGGCCGTAGGCCTGCAGGCGGGTGTCGCCCTGGAAATAGGCGGCGATGTAGCCGATAGAGTCGCCGGCCCAACGGAAGATCGAGAGATTGGTCGGCGGCGCGTCGTAGCTCGTGCCGAAGACCATGATCTCTTTGGCCTGACACGGAGCATTGTTGGCCGGGGCCGGCGCCAGATTGACGGTGACGCTGTTCTGCCCCAGATACCCTTGCCCCTTCCCGCCGTACATATCGGGCAGCAGCTTGTACGGTATCAGGAACGCGGGCCGGTAGGGCGACTGGACGCCCGGCGCCTGCGGCACGCGGTTCACTTGCGTGTCATAGATGACCCCACCGATCAGGCTGCGGCCCACCACCGGCACCGCGGGCGGGACGGGCGTTGCCGGCAGCGCGGCGGGTACGGCGGCCGGGTCATAGCTGTAGATGATGAGATACTCGTTCTCACCGTCGGCGTCGAAATCACACAGCTTGTACTTGTCCGGCATCACCGTCCAGGTGGAAGGGATGATGGTCTGGAGGTCGACAGGCAGTTCGGCGTTGCGGGTCGATGGCAGTCTCCCTTGCAGGCAGGAGTACAGAATGAGTACCGCTGCCAGGGAGACGAGGATGATGACGACGATGCGCACGAACTTCACGACATTGCTCCGTCAGCTTGCCGGCGCAGCCGGCACCGGTGGGACGAGGGCCTGACCGTCTGCCGGTTGGCCTTCTGTCTTCTTCTTCCTGACGCGGCTCCGCTTGGGCTTCGGCGCCTTTTCCGGCGCCGGCAAGAGGACGGAGGAAAGGATCTCATCCATACGATCGACCATCAGGATCTTGAGCTCACGCTGCACATCGCGCGGCACATCCACCAGATCCTTCTCGTTGCGGCGAGGGATCAGCACGGTGGTCATCCGATTGCGATGTGCGGCCATCAGCTTCTCTTTGAGGCCGCCGATCGGCAACACGCGCCCGCGCAGGGTGATCTCGCCCGTCATGGCAACATCGTGGCGGATAGGGCGCTCGCCCAAAGCGGAGATCAGAGCGGCGGCGATGGTGATCCCGGCGCTGGGACCGTCTTTGGGGATGGCGCCTTCCGGCACGTGGACGTGCAGATCGATTTTGTCGAAATCCACTTCGGACAGACCGAGCTCAGGGCCATGGGCCCGCGCATACGTCAGCGCGGCCTGCGCCGACTCCTGCATTACCTCGCCGAGCTGGCCGGTCAGGGTCAGGCCCCCTTTGCCGTCCATGATCGAGACCTCAACCTGCATCACGTCGCCGCCGGCCTCGGTCCACGCCAAACCGTTCGCCACGCCGATCTCGTCAACCTCGTTGGCCAGCCATTCGCTATACTGCGGCGGGCCGAGGAGCTTATTGAGCATGGCCGGCGTGATCCGCCGCGGCGCGGGCTTGCCCTCAGCCACGCGCCGGGTCACCTTGCGGCAGACGTTGGCGATAGCCCGCTCGAAGTTACGCACGCCGGCCTCGTAAGTGTATTCGCGGATCATGACACGCATCGCGGCCGTGCTCAATTGCACCTGCTGCGGATTGAGACCGTGCGCTTCGAGCTGGCGCGGGATCAAGAATTGCCGCGCGATAGCCAGTTTCTCTTCGTCCACGTAGCCGGGAAACTCGATGACCTCCATCCGGTCACGCAACGCCGGCGGAATCGGGTCGAGGATGTTGGCCGTGGTGATGAACATCACCTTAGAGAGGTCGTAGGGTACCTCCAGATAGTGATCGCTGAACGCGTGGTTCTGCTCGGGGTCGAGCACTTCGAGCAGCGCAGAAGACGGATCGCCCCGGAAGTCCATCCCCAGCTTGTCGATCTCGTCTAGCATGAAGAGCGGGTTGATCGAGCCGGCGGTGTGCATCGTTTGGACGATGCGGCCCGGCATCGAGCCGATGTAGGTGCGACGATGCCCGCGGATTTCGGCCTCGTCGCGCACGCCGCCCAGGCTGACGCGCACGAACTTGCGGCCCAGCGCCTCCGCGATGGACTTGCCCAGGCTGGTCTTACCGGTGCCGGGCGGCCCTACGAAGCATAGGATGGGGCTTTTCATCTTCTCACGTACGAAGCATAGGATGGGGCTTTTCATCTTCTCACGGGCCAGCTTGCGCACCGCGATGTGCTCCAGGATGCGCTCTTTGGCTTTCGGCAGACCATAGTGGTTCTTGTCGAGGATCTCTTCGGCGCGGCCGATGTCCAGGTTGTCATCGGTGGCGGTTTTCCAGGGCAGGCCCAGCAACGCATCGACGTAGTTGCGGACGACGGTGCTTTCCGGCGACATCGGCGGCATGGCGGCCAGCTTCTCGATCTCTTTCTCGGCTTTTTTGCGGACCTCTTCGGGCATGCCGCTGGCGGCCAGCTTCTCTCGCAGCTCGCGCACATCGCGCTGGGTCTCGTCATCCTCGCCCAACTCGGTCTGGATGGCGCGCAATTGCTCGCGCAGATAATACTCACGCTGCGATTTGTCCAGCTCTTGTTGCACCTGGTTCTGGATACGATCTTCCAGTTCCAGGACATCGAGCTCCTGGCCCAGCATGATACTCAGTCGTTGCAGCCGGACGTTGGCGTCGAGGGTCTCCAGCAACTCCTGGCGTTGCTCCAGGTCGAGCTCCAGCACGTGCCCAAGCAGATCGGCCAGGCTGCCCGGCTCCTTCTCGTTCATGGCGGCCACATAGGAGTCTTCGGGCAGGTTGGGGTTGAGACTGACAGCCTTCTCGAACAGCGCCAGGACGGCGCGCATCAACGCCTCGCTGGCCATGTCGTGCCGTTCATCTTCAAACAGCGGCACCCCGCGCACGCGTAAATACGGTTCAGTCTCGATGATCTCGACGATGCGTACCCGCTCGATGCCCTGCACAAGCGCGGTGGTGCTCCCGTCGGGCATGCGCAGGACGCGGCCGATTTCTACTGCGGTGCCGATGGTATAGAGGTCAGAGACGTCCGGGTCTTCGACCTCCGGGTTGCGCTGGGCGACGACCAGCAGCGGCCCCCGCATCGCCTCGGCCGCCTCCACCGCGCGCGCCGACCGGTCGCGGCCCAGGAAGAGCGGCGTAACGAGATTGGGAAAGACGACCGTATCTGGCGAAGGCAACACCGGATACTCGTTGCCC
>JALOOE010000081.1 GCA_025454565.1 Anaerolineae bacterium | reverse complement strand
TCGACCTGCTGCCCCCGGCCGGCGGGCTGATCCTGGCGCGTCAACACGCCGACCACAGCGTAGCCATCCCGCAGCAACGCATCCAGCGCCGGGACAGCGAATGCCGGCGTTCCCATGAAAACAGTTCGTACCAAGTCGCTCTTCTCCTCATTCCAGTACATCGGGGAGTCTCGTACGGTGAGAATTATAGACTGAGGGCGGAGTGTGTCAAGCTCGTCGCCGCGTTTCGCGTTTTGAGTCAAGCTGGCTATAATCACCCTTGATTCATGATTCGTGATTCATCCGAGGATGCATGCCGCCAACTTCCAAACGCTGGGATATTGCGCCGCCTGTGCCGCACCGGCAGCTTGACCGGCTATCCCATGTCCACAGCCTGATCGTCCAGATCCTTTTCAACCGCGGCGTCACCGATCCGGTCGAAGTCGATGCCTTTCTCAATGGACGCCCGCTGTTCAACGATCCGTTTCGGATGCTCGGCATGTCGCAGGCGGTCGAACGCATCCGCCACGCGATCCGCCTGGGTGAGTCGATCGTCATCTACGGCGATTTCGACGCCGACGGCGTCACAGCGACCGCGCTGCTGGTGCAGGCGCTGCGCGCCTTTGGCGCGCAGGTCACACCTTACATTCCGCATCGCGTCGATGAGGGCTATGGGCTGAACTGCGATGCGCTGGAGCGGATCGCCGGTTGGGATGCTCGCCTGGTCATCACTGTGGACTGTGGCATTCGCTCGCCGATCGAGGTGGCCCACGGCAACGCACACGGTCTCGACATGATCGTGACCGACCACCACTCGATCTTCCGCGATGAGGACGACGTGGAGCATTTGCCGCCTGCCTTGGCAGTCATCAATCCCAAGCGGCAGGGCGATCCCTACCCCTTCAAAGATCTGGCAGGCGTCGGCATCGCGTTCAAGCTGGCCCAAGCGCTGATGATCGCAGCGAAGCGTGAGCCAGGTGTCGAGATCCCGGACGACGCCGAGCGTCTCGATGACGAACCCGTGACGCTCGAGGAACGCGATCTGTTAGATCTCGTCGCCCTGGGCACCGTCGCCGACCTGGCTCCGCTCCTGGGCGAGAACCGCTTCCTGGTGCAGCGCGGTCTGGCGGAGCTGAAGCGGCCGCGGCGCGCAGGCCTCCAGGCCATGATGGAAGAGGCCCGGCTCAATCCAGCCAAAGTGGACGCCACCGCCATCGGATTCGTCCTGGGGCCGCGTCTGAACGCGGCCGGGCGGCTCGCAACCGCCGATACCAGCTATCGGCTGCTGACCGCGCCTGACGCCATGACCGCCAGACCGCTTGCCGACGAACTTGGGCGGTTGAACCTGGAACGCCAACGCCTGACCCAAGAGATGGTGGCGAAGGCAAAAGCGCAGATCGAGGCGAGTCCCAGCGCGGGCAACGTGTTCCTCGTCTCCGATGAAAGCTTCAACCCCGGCGTGGTCGGCCTCGTGGCCGGGCGTCTGACAGAGGAGTTCTACCGGCCGGCGCTGGTGGCCCACGCAGGGCCTGACGAGGCGCACGGTTCGGCGCGCAGCATCGCGGAATTCAACATCACTTCCGCGCTCGATGAGTGTCGCGATCTTCTGCGGCGCTACGGCGGGCACGCCGCCGCTGCCGGCTTCACCGTCGCCAACGAAAACATCCCGCTCCTGCAAGCCCGCCTGGAGGAGATCGCGACCCGAGAACTGGGCGGACAGGAACTCTCCCCCTCCCTATCCATCGATGCAGTCGTCAGTCTGAGCGATATCGACTGGGCGCTGCAGGGGCTGTTGGCGCAGGTGGAACCGTGCGGATACGGCAATCGGCAACCTGTGCTTGCCACCGCTGGGCTGGAGCTCGCTGCGCCTCCCCGGCTCGTGGGACAGGACGGGCAACACATGAAGCTGTCCGTGCGCGATCCGAACGGCACAGGACCGAGCGCCCGTCGCGTGGTGGATGCGATCGCATTCCGGCTCGGCGCCTGGGCTGATCAGTTGCCTCGCCGGATCGATCTGGCCTACACCGTAGAGGTGAACGAGTACAACGGCGAGAGACGCCTGCAATTGAACGTCAAGGATATTCGTCCGGCAGCCGAACAGCGCTAGGGCGCCGGTGACAGGAGAACAGCGATGGATGCGCAGTTGCCAGCGGCAGCCCCGATCAGTGTGGGGCTCCCCGCCAGTGTGAGCGAATACACTCAGGTATGGCCCCAGCCGCAGCCCGCGCCGATGCGGGGCCGATCGCCGATCAAACGCATCGCCGTGCTCACAAGCGGCGGCGACGCGCCCGGCATGAACGCCGCCATCCGCTCGGTCGTTCGCACCGGGGTTGAACGCGATTGGCTCGTCTTCGGCGTGAAGCACGGCTACGCCGGTCTGATCGGCGACGACATGACGATCTTGGGCCGGCGCGATGTCGGCGGCATCATCGGTCAGGGCGGTACGATGCTCGGCAGCGCGCGCAGTGCGGAGTTCCGCTCCGAGGCCGGCCGGCGCCAGGCGCTCGACGTTCTGGCTGGGCGCGGGATCGATGCGCTGATCGTGATCGGCGGCAATGGCTCCCAAAGCGGCGCCAACGCACTCGCCGAGATGGGATTCCCTGTCGTCGGTGTTGCGTCCACCATCGACAACGATCTGTTTGGATCGGAAATCACCATCGGCGTGGACACTGCGATGAACATCGCGCTGGAAGCGATCGATCGTCTCAAGACCACCGCATCTTCGCACCACCGCGCATTCCTGATCGAGGTCATGGGCCGCGACTGCGGCTATCTGGCGCTGATGTCGGCCATCGCCGGCGGCGCCGAAGCGGTCGCAATCCCGGAGATCGAGACGGATCCGGAGGTCATCGGCGAGAAGCTGCGGACCGCATATGCGCGCGGCAAGCCCCATGCGCTCGTCGTCGTGGCCGAGGGCGCGAAGTACAACGCCGAGAAGCTGGCGGCCTACTTCGCAGAAAACCGGGAGCGCCTGGGCTTCGACTTGCGTACCACCATCCTGGGTCACGTGCAGCGCGGCGGCGCGCCGACCGCCGCCGATCGCTTGCTGGCGACGCGTTTGGCCGCGGCAGCCACCGAACAGCTCGCGCGAGGCGAAGCGGGAGTCCTGGTCGGCCTGAGCAAGAACGAGATCATTGCGACGCCGCTGGCTGACGTTGCCGGGAAACGCAAACCGCTGGATGTGGGCTTGATCGCGCTGGCGGAGGTCCTGGAGAAATGAGCATGACACAGAACCGTCGCTTGTCGTGGCGTCGTCTGAGCCTGCCGCTGCGCATCGGGGTGATCTTCGCTGCGCTGGGCATGACGCTGGCCGTGGTGGGCATCGTACGCGGGGCCGTGCCGCTGAATCCGCTATCGATCTTCCTGGCGCTGGCGATTTCAGGCGGCAGTTGGGGCGTGGTGAGCTGGGCTGTCGCCACAGCAGTTGTAGACGTGGAAAACGATCTGGCTGAGGAAGAAAATGGGTGATCTGCAGGATCTGCGCGCGCTACGCGCCTTCATCTTCGACATGGACGGAGTCATCTATCGCGGGCATGCGGTGGTGCCCGGCGCGGCGGAATTCATCGCCAACCTGCGACAGGCAAGCATCCCGTTCATCTATCTCACCAACAACTCAAGCACGCCACCCGACAAGGTAGCGCTCCGGCTGGCGGAGATGGGCATTCCGGCGACGGCGGGCGAAGTGCTGACCTCGGCCGACGTCACCGCTGCGGAAGTGAGCCGAGCCGTGACGGGCCGGCAGGCGCTCGTGGTCGGCGAGGAAGGCATCCGCTCGGCGCTGACGCGCAGCGGTTTCACCTTGGTGGATGATCACCGGGCGGCGGACGTTGTGGTCGCAGGCATCGATCGGCAGACGACCTATGCGCGGCTGCGCGAGGCCGCGCTGGCGATCCGCCGCGGCGCGCCGTTTTTCGCCACCAACACCGACCGAACCCTGCCCACCGAGGCGGGCCTTGTGCCGGGCGCGGGCGCCATCGTCGGTTTTCTGCAGATCGCGACCGACATCGAGCCGGTTGTGTTCGGCAAACCATCGGCGGGCATTTTTCGCTACGCCTTGGGCGCTATCGGCACTGACGTGAAGGCAACCGCGGCCATCGGCGACCGACCGGATACGGACATTCTTGGCGCACAGGCGGCGGGTCTGCCCAGCATTGCGGTGCTGTCAGGCGCGGGCACGGCCGAAGATTTCGCTGCCATGCAGCCGCCGCCCGATTGGGTCTTCCCCAGCCTGGCTGAGTTGAACCTGGCGTATTTTGGGTGAGGGAGCATGGAGAGGGGAGACGAGAGAACAAAGCAGGGACGCGACACTGGGGCCGCCCAGCCTATAGCCCAGCTTCCCCGCTCTGCCATCTCCACTCCCTATCCGCCGCGCTCCAGCCGCCCCACCCCCGCCAGCAATTTCTCCCGGAACGCACCGGAGATGCGTATCACCTGGCCGCGCTCATCCACCGAGATGTGCCTGGTCATCCCACTGACCAATAGCTCCCCATCGCTCGTGCGGCGGACCTCGTAGCTGAACGTCATGCCCCGGCTCTGAAGCTGCTCCAGGCAGACAATGACGCGCACCTCGTCGTCGTACACAGCCGGCCGATGATAGCGGGCGTTGACCTCCGCAACGGCCAATGAGAAGCCCTCGCGTTCCAACTGCGAATACGGGTAGCCGATGGCGCGCGTGAACGCGCTTCTTCCCTCTTCAAACCAGGTGATGTAGGCCGCGTGATGGACCACGCCCATCTGATCGGTCTCGTAGAAACGGACACGGAAGCGGGTTTCGACGATGGGCTTGTTGCCAGGATCGGCGCCACGATGCGATTGCTCAGGCATGGTTGGTTTTCACCTCGAAGAAACAGCAATGCAATGGAACGGAATCGGGTCGGAAGGCAGGCGAAACGACTGACCGGCCATGCCCCGACTCTACCACAGGCGCTGTGACTTGCACAACCTGGCGCCATCCGGTAAACTGCGAGGAAATGCAGTTGCTCGAATACGCAAACCACGTGAGGAGGGCGTTGCCGTGAACATCGTTTTCGTATCTCCCCATTTCCCGCCGAACTACTACAATTTCTGCGTGGCGTTGCGGCGGGCTGGCGGCAATGTCCTGGCCATTGCCGATACACCCTACGACTCATTGCGCTATGAGCTGCGCACCGCCATCAATGAGTATTTCCGGGTGGAAGAGATGAGCTACGACGCGCTTCTGCGGGGCGTCGCCTTCCTGACGTACCGGCACGGCAAAATCGACCGTCTCGAATCGCACAACGAGCACTGGCTCGAGACCGACGCGCGCCTCCGTTCCGACTTCAATGTCCCCGGCATCAAAGCCGATGAAGTCCTGGATCTGAAAGCTAAGTCGCGCATGAAGGCGCGCTATATGGCGGCGGGCATCCCGGTCGCGCGCGGTCGCGTCGTGCAGACATGGGATGAAGCGAAGGCATTCGTGGAAGAGGTAGGCTACCCGATCGTCGCGAAGCCCGACATCGGGGTCGGCGCTGCCGGCACCTACCGCATCGACAGCGACGAGCAATTGAGCAGCTTCTTCGCGACGAAGCCGCCCATCGACTACATCGCCGAGGAGTTCATCCGCGGGGCCATCGTGTCGTTCGACGGGCTGGCCGGCCCTGCTGGAGCGCCCGTCTATTGCACATCCCACGTCTTCTCGCAGGGCATCATGGAGACGGTCAACGAGGAGCGCGATATCTCTTACTACTCGTTGCGCGAGCTGCCGGCAGATCTCGAAGACCTCGGCCTGCGGACCTTGCGCGAGTTCGGCGTGAGCGAGCGCTTCTTCCATCTGGAGTTCTTCCGTACCGAGGATGGCCGGCTGGTGGCTCTGGAGGTCAACATGCGGCCGCCGGGCGGGCTGACGATGGACATGTTCAACTGGGCTATTGACGGCGACCTGTACCAGGCGTGGGCAAACATCGCGCTGGGCAAGTCTTCCGGCGGGCCGTGGCAGCGGAAATACCACGTCGGATACGCTGGGCGCAGGCACAGTCACAGCTATCGCTATGGCTATGACAATATCCGTCACACATTCGGTCGGCTGCTCAGCCACCACGAGTTGATCAATTCGGTCTTCCGCACGGCCATCGGCGATGAGGGCTATGTCTTCCGCTCCCCGGATCTGGCGGAGTTGCAGGCAGCCCTCGAGTATGCGCTGGAACGGGAATAGTAACCGGAGTTCCACCATTGAAAGATGATATCCACAGGGTCCAGCAGTTCCACGAGGCGTTTGGGCTGGCCGTGACCGATGCCCCCACGGGCGCCATCCCCGCCGAGCTCCGAGCGCTGCGCATCCGCCTCTTGGAAGAGGAACTCGAAGAGTACAAGCTGGCATCGGCCGCGGGCGACATCGTCGCCGTGGCCGATGCCCTGACCGATCTCGCGTACGTGCTCTTCGGCACCTATGTCACTCACGGGCTGCAGGGGTTGGCCGACACGTTGTTCGAGGAAGTTCACCGCAGCAACATGAGCAAGCTCGACGAGAACGGCCGGCCGATCTACCGGGAAGATGGCAAGGTGCTGAAGTCGGCGCAGTTCTCGGAGCCGGATCTAGAAACCATCCTTGCCCGGTTCTGAGCTTTGGCCGGATGTCCGATCATAGCCGCAAGGTCAGCACGCGCGCTAGATTTTCCCCGAGCACCTTGCCCTGCGCCACGTCACCATAGTCCCGCAGTAGCGCCCGATACATGGCAAGCTGCACGTGCATCAGCCCGAACGGCATGTCGCTCCCGAAGCAAAGCCGATCTGGTCCGAGCGCGTCCAGCGCCCGCAGGATGGCCCGCTCGCCGACCGCGCTGCCGATCAGCGTGATGTTGGGATGCGCCTTCGCCACCTCCACCGCCGAGCGATCGAGAGCGGGCAGCCCTGCGCCGCCCATGTGCACCATCAGGAAAGGGAGCTCCGGGAAGCGCGCGGCGATGCGTCCGAGCCGGGTCGGGTGCGTGTTTTCGTAGAAATCGGCGCCGATGTGAAAGGCAAGCGGTTTGCCGTAGGCGGCCGCAACCTCGATGAGCGGCAGAATGGTCGAATCGTCGATCACGTACTCATCCTGCGCGCCGTTGAACTTGATCCCGTAGAAGCCGTACTCCTCGAAACACTGTTTGATGGTGTCCGTGGCGGTCTCGACGCCCAGACGTGGATTGACCCAACCGAAGCCAAGCAGGCGGTCGGGATGCGCCCGCATCGCGTCGTAGACTGCTCGATTCTCCGGCCCGATTTCCCTGGTGTAGGGCGGCTTGAGCCAGACGAGCGCCTTGTCCACCCCGGCGCGATCCATCTGCGCGAGCAACTCAGTCGCCGTAATCGCGAGCGCGTCGAACTTGCGTGATGAGATGTGGCAGTCAGCATCGATGATCATATCCGCTTCTCCCATGGTTGTGGTACCCCATCCTGACATCGCTTTCATCTCCTGTCAAGAAGCCGGCTCGCCCGCGCACAGTGCACCACCAACCAATTGCCAAAACTGGCATTCCTGTGTAAACTGGATGCTGGAATCCCGAAGCTGACCTCTGGGTTGAGCCTGATGGCTTAGCCTGCCGCGTCCAGTTTCATGCATCCCGTATCACGCCCCAGAAGGAGTTCGCCCCATGAGCGATCGCAAGAAAGTATCCCTCCCACTGCTCTTCGACAAAATGACGAAGGGCGTACCCTTGACGATGATCACCTGCTACGATTACCCGATGGCGACCCTGGTGGAGCAGGCCGGCATTGACATCGTGCTGGTAGGCGACAGCCTGGGCATGACCATGCTTGGGTACGAGTCTACCCTGCCGGTCACCATGACTGACATGATCCGCCACGCGGCGGCCGTGCGCCGCGGCACGCCCAACGGCTGGCTCATCGGCGACATGCCTTACATGAGCTACCAGGCATCGGACGAATCGGCGGTGCTCAACGCGGGCCGCTTCATGGCCGA
>JALOOE010000697.1 GCA_025454565.1 Anaerolineae bacterium | reverse complement strand
ACCCCGCAATCCCTGGACGAACGGCACGATCTCCATCCAGCGCCGTGTGCCCAACAGCCCGTCGACGCCCGGTACCTCGCGCACAATGCGCTCGCCTGCACGCTGGGCCATGCAGCCCGCGGCGATGAGGGTCTGGCCGGGGCGCTTGCTTTCAGCCAGATCGCGCAGCGTCGCCAACGACTCCTCTTCGGCGGCGGTCAGGAATCCGCAGGTGTTGACGATCAGGACATCGGCGTCATCCGGCACGGCCGTGCCCCGATAACCCGCCTGGCCCAGCAGCATCGCCATGCCTTCGCTGTCCACAGTGTTTTTGGGACAACCCAGGGTTAGAAGATAATAACGCATGAGAATATCACCGCGAGGAAGGGGGAACAGGTTGAAAGTTCAAGGCAACTGCGGCAGCCTCACCCTGCAACCTGCAACCTTGAACCTGCAACCTTGAACCTGCAACCTTGAACCTGCAACCTGCAACCTGCTACCGAATCCATCATCCCGCTGGTGTGGGCGTACGTGTCGGTGTTTGGGTCGGTGCGCGCGCCGGCGCTGGCGTTCCTGTACCCGTAGTGGGCGCTTGCTCGTTCACCTGGCCCTGTTCGACGACCCAGGAGCGTTCGATCACCTGGCCGACATTGCCCATCTTGCCCATCTCAGCACCGTTAAGGATAAGCTCGATGCCGCCGGCGTTTCCCGTGAGCATCTTGAGCGAGTTGGTAGCCTCCCAGCTCGGCGTCTGCCCCGGCTCTAACGTCCCTTCCAGGACGACCGCGTCGTCGGCGGTCACGCGCACCCAGGCGCGCTGGCCGACGCGTGCAGAAAGAGCGATGCGCGCCACCACTTCGGGTGTCGCAGTGGGCCGCGGTGTCGGTGTGATGGTTGGCGGGATCGACGGCGTAGGCAGCGGCAGCAGGTCGGAAGTCGGCATGACGGTCACGGGGCCCGGAGAAGATGACGAGGTCGGGGTAGCTGTGATGATCCAGCGGGTGGGCGTAGCCGAAGCGGTATTGGTTGCAGTAGGCGCCGGCCCCAAAGCCGGCATCACAACACTGGCCAAGAAGTCTGTGCCGCCATCGCGGCCAAGGAACCACCAGGCCGCTGCCGCCATCGCGCCGACAATCACCAGCGCCAGCACCCAGCGCACCCATCCCAGGTTGGGACGCGTATCCAGAAGCTCGACTTCGACCGGGCGATAATCGACCAAGCGGGGCTTGCCCACCTCAGCGATCGGCGTCTGCTCGTCGGTGTCCCCGCTTTCCTGGCTGTAACGCTGCAACGCATCGTCAGGATCAAGGCCTAAATAGGTGGCGTAGGTGCGCAGGAACCCGCGTGCCACCGCGCCGCGCGGCAGGCTGGCATAGTCGTCCTGCTCGAAGGCTTCAAGGTATTTCTGGCGGATGCGCGTGGCCTTTTCGACATCGGCCAGGCTCAGTTCTTTGGCCGTGCGCGCCTCGACCAGTATTCGTCCAAGCTCACTCATAAGAAGGTTCGATCCTCAAGTCCACATAATCGCTGTCCACTATACCCGCGCCGCGGCGAAAAGTCAAAACGAGTCAGCAAATCAGCGAATGGGCGAATCGGCGAATGGCGAATCGGCGCGACAACACGCACTCGATGCACGCTAAGCGAGAGACGCCGTCCCTCAATAGAACGTTCCACCGGGCGCTACGTTTCACGTTTGACGTTTGGCGTTTCACTCGTCACGCACCACGTTTCACGTTGCACAAACCACCGCTTCCGGGTATCATTCAGCCTCCGGAGGCTGAATGCGTGAGAGGATCGTACACTCGGCGCGATTGTTTCTGATCCTGGTGATCGTGTTGGCGTTTGTGGTTGTCATCGTCGCGGCCTTGCAGACGCCAAGCCCGGGGGGAGGCTCGACGGCGCTGGCGCAGCTCCTCGGCTCGCTGCTCCCGCGGGTCGAGAAGCGAATCGGGATCGTTGCCGGTCACAGCGGCAGCGACTCGGGTGCGGTGTGCCCGGATGGCCTGACCGAGGCGCAGGTGAACCGGACGATCGCGGAAGCGGTCGTCAAGGAGCTGACGCAGCGCGGCGCACGCGTGGATCTGCTGGACGAGTTCGATAACCGGCTGCGGGCATACCGGGCGGACGCCTTCGTTTCGATCCATGCCGACTCGTGCCAGGTGAACCTGAGCGGCTTCAAGGTGGCCAGCCTCGAGGGCGGCAGCGATGCCTCGGCGCGATTGGCCGACTGTCTCTGGCGCGAATATGAGCTGGCTACCAATCTGCCGCGCCACCCGACGCCTTTCGCGAGATCGCCGTCGAGACCCCCGCAGCGATCATCGAAACCGGCTTCCTGAAGGCCGACCGCGAGGTGCTGACGCAGCATCCTGAACGCGCCGCAGCCGGGATCGTGGCCGGGATCGAATGCTTTCTCAAGACCGCAAAGTGAGGCAAGCTGTGAATTCCTATGAACGCACAATGGCTCGTTTGGCCGGGCAGCCGGTGGATCGACCGCCCAACTTCGACATCATGATGCAGTTCGCTGCCCACACCATCGGCCAGCCGCTGGCAAAGTACTATCTCGACTATCGCGTATTGTGCGCCGCCAACTTCGCCGTGCTTGAGGCGTTCGATCTGGATATCCTGCAGGCTATCTCCGACCCCTACCGCGAAGCCGCCGATTGTGGCGCGGCGGTCGAGTTTCCCGACGACGGGCTGCCCATCTCGAAGCGCTATTTTTTGTCCGAGCCGGAGGATCTGCGCAAGCTCAAGCCGCCGAAGCCCGAAGCTGGCCGCCGCA
>JALOOE010000080.1 GCA_025454565.1 Anaerolineae bacterium | reverse complement strand
GCCGGTGATGGAAGGCAAGGGCTGCCTGTTCAAGAAGTTCGCCGGCATCGACGTGTTCGACATCGAGCTGGCCGAGCACGACCCCGACAAGCTGGTCGAGATCATCGCCGCGCTCGAACCGACCTTCGGCGGCATCAACCTGGAAGACATCAAGGCGCCGGAGTGCTTCTACATCGAGCGCAAGCTGCGCGAGCGGATGAAGATCCCGGTGTTCCACGACGACCAGCACGGCACCGCGATCGTCGCCGCCGCCGCCGTGCTCAACGGCCTGCGCTGCGTGGGCAAGGACATCGGCAAGGCCAAGCTCGTGTGCTCGGGCGCCGGCGCCGCCGCGATCGCCTGCCTGGACCTGCTGGTGAGCCTCGGGCTGCGCAAGGAGAACATCCTCGTCACCGACAGCAAGGGCGTGTTGCACGCCGGCCGCATGGGGCTGGACGAGAGCAAGGCGCACTACGCGCGCGACACACCGGCGCGCACGCTGGCCGACGCGATGCCGGGCGCCGATATCTTCATGGGCCTGTCGGGACCCGGCGTGCTCACGCCAGCGATGGTCAAGACGATGGGGCCGCAGCCGATCATCCTGGCGATGGCCAACCCGACGCCGGAGATCATGCCGGAGGATGCCAAGGCGGCGCGGCCCGACGCCATCATCGGCACCGGCCGCTCCGACTATCCGAACCAGGTCAACAACGTCCTGTGCTTCCCCTTCATCTTCCGCGGCGCGCTCGACGTGGGTGCCACCACGATCAACGAGGCGATGAAGCTCGCCACCGTGCGCGCGCTGGCGGACCTCACCCACGCCGAGATCCCCGATGAAGTGGCCAGCGCCTACGGCGCCGAGAGCCTGCGCTTCGGCCCCGAGTACCTGATCCCCAAGCCGTTCGACCCGCGCCTGATCGAGCGCATCGCGCCCGCGGTGGCCAAGGCGGCGATGGACAGCGGTGTCGCCACCCGGCCGCTGGCCGACCTGGACGCCTATCGCGCGCGCCTGACGCGCTTCGTCTACCAGTCGGGCAGCACCATGGAGCCGGTGTTCGCCTCGGCCAAGAAGGCGCCCAAGCGGCTGATTTACGCCGAAGGCGAGGAGGAGCGCGTGCTGCGCGCGGTGCAGGTGGTGGTCGACGAGGGGCTGGCCAAGCCGATCCTGATCGGCCGGCCCGACGTGATCGAGACGCGCATCGATCGCTACGGCCTGCGCATCAAGCTCGGGCGCGACGTGGAGTGCGTCAACGTGCTCGACGATCCGCGCTACCGCGACACCTGGTCCGACTACTACCAGCTCGCCAAGCGCCAGGGGGTCACGCGCTCGGTGGCGCAGTCGGAGGTGCGTACCCGCACCACGCTGATCGGCGCAATGCTGGTGCGCAAGGGATGCTGGTGCGCAAGGGCGACGCCGACGCGATGCTGTGCGGCACCGTGGGCGCCTACGCAGACCACCTGCGCTACGTGCGCACCGTGATCGGCCTGCGCCCCGGTGTGCACACCTTCGCGGCCATGCAGTTGCTGATCCTGCCGAACCGGCAGCTCTTCATCTGCGACACGCACGTGAATCCCGATCCGACCGCCGAGCAGGTGGCCGAGATGACGCTGCTGGCCGCCGAGGCGGCGCGTCGCTTCGGCATCGCGCCCCGGGCAGCGCTGCTGTCGCACTCGAATTTCGGCAGCTCCGACCTGCCCTCGGCCGTCAAGATGCGCGACGCGCTGGAGATCATCCGGGCGCACGATCCGGACTTTCCGGTGGACGGCGAGATGCAGGCCGACACCGCGCTGTCGCACGCGGTGCTCGAAGGCTCGATGCCCGACTCCCCGCTCACGGCCGAGGCGAACCTGCTGGTGATGCCCAACGTCGACGCCGCCAACATCACCTACAACGCGCTGCGCGTGACCGCCGGCGGCGGCATCACCATCGGCGCCGTGCTGCTCGGCGCCGCGCAACCGGTGCACATCATGACGCCGGCCGCTACCGTGCGGCGGATCGTCAACATGTCGGCGGTGGCGGTGGTGGACGCGATCTCGCCGACCTGATCGCGGGCCTAGTTGCACGCGTGATCGCGCGCCTGATACCGGTCCGGCCGGGCCGACTCACCGCCCCGATAAGCTCAACCCGCCGGGTGCCGCGGTCCGGTCCGGCTGACCGCCTGCCGCCGCGATTGCGCCCCTCGCTGTGTTACCGCGTCGCTCGTAACATCTGCGGCTCACGGCGAGGAGGTGCCCATGGACACGTCACCTGTGTATCGCCCGGATCCAGACCTGGTGCGCGGCTTCAGGGAGCTGTTGCAGTTCGACTCGGCGACTTGCGCGCTTTCGGACTGCATGGGCCGTTTCGGCGCGATGGGCGCCGACCTGCGGCCGGTGTTCGACGGCATCCGCTTCGCCGGCCCCGCGGTGACCGCGCGCACGCTGCCGAGCGACCTGGCCGCGGTGTTCAAGGCCATCGATGTGGCCGAGCCGGGTGACGTGGTGGTGGTCGACGCCCACGGCTCGCGCGACACCGCGTTCTGGGGCGAGAACATGACGATCTCGGCGCAGAACCGCGGCGTGGTCGGCGCGGTGATCGACGGCGCCTGCCGCGACGTGGTGGAGATCCGCCGGATGCGGTTCCCGCTGTGGAGCCGCGGCGTCGTGCCCAATGTCGCGGCCATCGCGGGCTACGGGCAGATCAACGTGCGCATCCAGTGTGCGGGCCAGGCAGTGGCGCCCGGCGACATCATCGTCTGCGACGAGAACGGCGTAGTCGTGGTGCCGGCCGCCGACGCCGAGTCCGTGCTTGCCAAGACCCGCCGGCTGCTCGACACCGAGCACGTGCTGCAGGACAAGCTGCGCAACGGAACGACGATCGGGACGCTGGTCGACATCGACCGCGTGTTCGCATCGACGTTCGACTACCAGACGCGCGCATTGCGCAGAGACGGTTAGCGGCGGCGAGCCGCCTCCGCCCGGGTTCGGCGCGCAGGACGGACGCGCTTCCATCCGGACTCGCCTGCGGCATGCGCGCCACAGCTGCGCGCCAGTGCGACGCTCCGGCACGCGCGCACACGATCCTGCGCAAGGAAAAGCCCGGCGTGGTCTGCGAAGATCCAGCCCGACTGCGACTTCCGGCACCGACCCCGATGGCCCTGCTGCAACTGACCGAAGACCAGATCCGCACCTGGAACCGCGAACAGAAGGACCAGTGGTGGCTGCAGAACGTCTTCCGCGGCGACATGCCGCAGCTGACGATCCGCTCGGCGCTAACGGGCTTCCTGCTCGGCGGCGTACTGGCCGCCACCGCGCTGTACATCGGCGCCAAGACCGGCATCAGCATCGGCGTGGGCCTGACCTCGGTGATCCTGGCCTTCGCCCTCTACCGGATCATGGCCGGCATCGGCATCGCCAAGGACTTCACGATCCTCGAGAACAACTGCACCCAGTCGATCGCCACCGCGGCCGGCTACATGATCGGCCCGATGATCTCCAGCCTCGCCGCCTACATGCTGGTAACGGGCAAGATCATTCCGGCCTGGCACATGATCGTCTGGATGTGCGTGGTGTCGATCATCGGCGTGCTGCTGGCCTTCCCGATGAAGCGGCGCTTCATCAACGACGAGCAGCTGCCCTTCCCCGAGGGCCGCGCCAGCGGCGTGGTGCTCGATGCGCTGTACACCGGCGCGGCGGCGGCCGGCATGTTCAAGGCACGCCTGCTCGGCTACACCGCGCTGGCGGCCGGCGCCTATCAGGCGCTGATCTCCGACGGCTGGATGAAGCTCCTGCAATTCAAGCTGCTGCGGATGGACCAGTGGCTGGGCCTGAAAGAACCCTGGGTGTTCCACGAGCGTCTGGACACCTACTACTACGCCGCCGCCGCCAAGGTGAACGGCTACATCCCGACCATCCTCGGCACCGACATCCGCCAGCTCGGCCTGCGCCTGACGCTCGACGTGGCGATGCTGGGCGTGGGCGGGTTGATGGGCATCGCAGTGGCCGTGAGCTGCATGCTGGGCGCCTTCATCAACTTCGTGGTGCTGGCGCCGATGATGATCCAGCTCGGCGACATCGCGCCGCGTGTCGCGCCCAGCGGCGCCACCATCCCGATCTCGCGCGCCGAGATCGTCAACCAGTGGTCGCTGTGGTGGGGCGTGACGATGATGGTGGTCGGCTCGCTGGTGAGCCTGTTCGGCCGGCCGGAGATCTTCAAGGGCCTGTTCAAGCGCAGCGCCAAGGAGAATGGCACGGACGTGCTCAGGCACATCGAGCTGCCGCTGTGGGTCTCGTTCGTCGGCGTGCCGCTGTTCAGCGTGATCGGCGCCTGGGTCACACACGCGTTCTTCGGCGTTCCCTGGCTGCTTGCCTTCATCTCGCTGCCGCTGATCTTCGTGCTCAGCGTCATCTGCACCAACTCGATGGCCCTGACGTCGTGGACGCCGACCGGCTCGATGTCGAAGATCACCCAGTTCACGATGGGCGCGATCGACCGCACCAATCCCGCCAGCAACCTGATCCCGGCGGCGATGACGGCGGAGATCGCCGCCAACTCGGCCAACCTGCTGTCGGACATCAAGCCAGGCTACATGCTCGGCGGCAAGCCGCGCCAGCAGGCGATCGGCCACGTGATCGGCATCTTCGCCGGTGCGCTCGCCTGCGTGCCGCTGTTCTTCCTGCTGTTCCTGCCGGCCGATACCAATGGCGTGCGGCACGTGGAAGCGATGGTGTCCGACCAGTTCGCCTTCCCGGCCGCCCTGCAGTGGAAGGGCGTGGCCGAGATCATCGCCAAGGGCGTGACCGCGCTGCCCTACTCGGCCATCGTGTCGATGATCGTCGCCGCCTTTGCCGCAGCGGCGATCGAGATCGCGCGCATGGCCACGCGCGGGCGATTCGGGCTGTCGGCGGTATCGATCGGGCTCGGCGTCGTGCTGCCACCGGAGGCCACATTCGCGATGTTCGTCGGCGCGCTGCTGTTCTGGATCATGGGCCGCCGCCACAAGACCGCCGGCACGCCGGGTCACAACTTCTGGGTCGAAGGGCTCGAACCGATCTGTGCGGGACTGATCTCGGGGGCCGCGCTGATGGGGATCGGCAATGCGATCCTCAACGTGCTGGTCGGCTGAAGTCGCGGTGCCGCACTCACCGCTCGGATGGCCTGCTCGCGCTGGCATTCATTGATCGCCGCAAAGCTGACGTTGAGATCGACCGAGTACGACCCATAGCGGCTCTTGCCCACGGCCCGAAAGCAGTCGCTCAACGTTAAGTTAACGGCAGATCCCGCCGGGGCTGCCTTTTCCGTCCCCTACCTTGGTCTTCTCGGCATGGGGATGACGTTCGGGTCCTCAGCGCTCTCTGTCGCAGGAGGTGGGACTCGCTGCAGGAACTGCGGCGCCACATTCCATTGCTGGCCGGTATCAGCGATCACCGTGACAGTCTTGCGGTTGTAGCGGGTCAACACACCCTTCAACGGAGGGTGGCCGTCAGGCTGGAACTGGACACGCTCGCCCAGCTTGAACTCCAACATCTGAACGTGAGATCTCATGTGCTGCATGAGCCGCAAGCGTTCGACGATTCGATGATTGAGGTCGACCAGTTCCGCTTCCGTCAGGCGGTCAATGTCAATCTTCATCGGTCACCCTCCGAGGCTGACCCAGTCACGCAACCTCAAGCTCAAAGTGAACCTTGCGACCGATCGCGGTCGCGATGTTGACCAAGGCATCCAGCGAGAACCGGGAGACCCGCCCGCGCAGCAAGTCATTCATGCGTGGCTGAGTGACACCGCAGCGCCGTGCCGCTTCGACCTGCGTCCAACCTTGTTCCTTCACGATCGCCGCAATCTGCTGCATTAGATCGGTGCGGGCGCGCAGGTTCGCTGCCTGCTCAGGGGTGTCGGCCAGTGCGTCCCACACGCTGTCGTAACGATCGACGGCCTTCTTCTTCATCTGCGTTCCTTCATCACCTGCGTCAGGCGCTGCCTGGCGATGTCCGTATCCCGCTTCGAGGTCGCCTGCGTCTTCTTCTGGAAGGCATGCAAAACGTAGACGGCATCGGCCAGCCGGGCCGTGTAGATGACGCGGTACGTTCCCGAGTCGTCCCAAATCCTGATCTCTTCGACGCCCTTACCGATGGACGGCATCGGCTTGAAGTCATTTGGCGTCTGGCCCCGCTGAACTCGATCGAGCTGGTAGCCGGCGTCATGCCTCGCTTCCTCGGGGAACTCGCGCAATCGCTTGAGCGAGTCGCTGACGAAGACGATGGGCTTCATGTGGCAAACATATCAAGACGGATATACAAAGGCAAGAGACGAACCCAGGGTCGGATCTCGGGCGGCCGGCAGTTCGCTGCCGACCTCCGCTGTGAGGCGGAGTGATGCTGCCCTGCACGTCCGCAATGGGAAGGAACTCGCGGTCGTGGTCAATGACAGAGGCGCGAGGCTCACCGAGGCGAGACAAGAATGCGCGCCAGAGCGAAGTGCGGAACGCTAGCGAATGAAGTAACCCGAAACACGCCACGCGCCATCAGGGTCGAGCATGGGCGTGACGGTCTCGACCGCTGAGGCCTTCTTATCGAATACGGTATCGAATTGGATAACGACATACTTGCCATCGGGTGCACCAGGGAGCGTCTCGGTGTACTGCCGGGACTTGACCTTCCTGGACACCAGCTTGCCCAGCGGAGCACGCGCCCCTTTCGCCGCCTGAGCCCATTGCTCCTGCGTGACCACGCCCTTGAACAGCTTGGCAGCCTGCTCCCAGGACGCTGCGTAGTCACCGGCATCCACGTGCTTGAGCCACGACTCGGCCGCGGCCTGCGCGGCGGCCTCGGACTCTCCCGTAGCCCAAGCAGGCCCGATCAGGATGACCGATAGAAGAGCGCATCCAAAATGCCGGCGATTCATCTCACCTCCTGCGCCGAAGGCCGATCGAGCGAGCGTCGAGCGAACGGGGTGCGAGCCATCTCGTACGTCCGCATTTGGGTGATTTTGGCGCCGCAACCACATCTCCGCTAGTGGCCGCTTTCGGCAATCAGCACAACGCTTAATACCCGACGTTCCAGCCATCGAAGCGCTGTCCGGTAGCAACTCGACGCACGCCGGGCCGAGTGTTGTGCCGTTCCTAGCCGTGCGCTTGGCCTAATGACCGTGGCTCCGCTTATGTAATGCTCGTTCTGCCGAGCGATCCTGGTTACTCGGGTCCGCTAGCTTGATTTCGTCTTGCATCGACGGAATCAAGCCAATCATGCGCAAGACCGCGATGAGTGGGATTGAGAGGACGAAGAGCAATCCTCCCCCAAAAGGCACGGGTGCCGCTGGGATCAGGACAGCGGGGTAAGTGCGGCCGTGCAGCTTCACCGGTTCATACGAGTGGAATAGGGCCAGAACGGCGGTGCCTCCGCGGCCCCCGAAAAAGCACCACACCGGACGTCTATTATTCAGACCTGTCCCCTCTTGCGCTCGGAAATTTCTCCGGAATGAAGATTCGGCCTGAAAGTAAAGCAGGAAGACATGGTCTGCGAATGCTGGCCGAGCATTGAGGAGAGCTCAATGAAGAGGCAAATGGGCTTTGGCTGGACAGGGCTTCCCGTCCTTCTGGCAGCCATCTATCTCCCGGCTCTGCAGTGGGTCTTTCGCATGGAGCCCATCACGCTCACGGAATGGCTGAGAATCCTGTTGATCTCGGTCACCGTGGTGGTGGTGGAAATCGACAAGCTGGTGAGGAGAGTCATTCACGGGAGCCGGTGACCCAACCGTAGCCGGGTGCGATTTCGAGGAGGCGACCGGCAATGGTTTGCGAACCGTGTGGCTTCCGTCGGTTGAGCACCCTGCCGCAAGGGGGTCGACCTCCTGTTGCAGGCCGGAGCTGAGATCAACCATCGAGACGAGGTAACCGCCATGTTCTTCAAGACCGATTCGTGCCGCCTTCTGGTGGACCCCGAGGGTCCTGCCGCAGAGCGTTACGCCCACTATGATGATTTTTTGAATCACAACCACCGGGCCCTGCGACTTCTATCCGAGCTCGAGCTGCTCGACCGTGGGGCTGGTCTTGCGACGCTCGCGTCCATTCAGCGCCGAACCGCAAAGCTCCTGGAGGAAGTGCGCGGTCTGGTGTCCTCTCTGAGCGGCCTGGCCGTCAATCGCTACCAGGAGCTCCTGCAGGTTTTCGACAGGGTGGCCCAGGACCTGGCCCCCCTCATGGCCCACCGTCGGGCCGTCATGGAAGGGCCTTTGACCTTGCCGTTCCCGGATCTTGGCCCCCAGCACCTTCTCCTCGCCGGAGCCAAATCGGTGAACCTGGCGAGAATCCGAAACGAGCTCGGGCTGCCTGCGCCCGACGGCTTTGTGGTGACGACCGCCGCGTTCGACCTGTTCCTGCGCGAGAGCCGGCTGTTTGATTCCATCGACGCCATGCTCGGCGAATTCGACCCCGATGCGGCGCAGAGCTGGGAGGCCTGCCTCCACATTCAGGAGAAGATTCGGGAGGCTCCACTGCCCCGGGACCTGGCCGATGCGCTCGACAGGGAGTATATGAGCTTGTCTTCCCGCCATGGAGGCATGCCTCAGGTGGCCATGCGCAGCAGCGCCGTTGGTGAAGACACGGAGGCGTCTTTCGCCGGCCAGTACACCAGTGTGCTCGATCTGGAACGGGAGCGGATCGCTGCAGCCTACCGAACGGTTCTGGCCAGCAAGTACACTCCGCGAGCCATCATCTACCGGCTTCGCTACGGACTCACCGACGCAGCGACCCCGATGGCCGTCGCCGCCGTGGTCATGGTTCGGGCCAGGGCCAGTGGAGTGCTCTACACGGTGGATCCGTCACGACCGGCTTCGGGACGGGCCCGCATCGACGCCGCTGCCGGCCTGGGCGAAAAGGTGGTGGGCGGCTCCGCCTCTCCCGATGTGTTCCATGTCGACCGAAGCTCGCTTCAGATTGTCGGGTGTCGCATCGAAGCCGGCGAAGCATCTCACGATGGCGGCGATCCGGGAGCGGTCATTTCTGATCAGGCCGTGCTTTCGCTGGTGGAGTCCGGTGTGAGGATGGAGGGGCATTTCGGCGCGCCCCAGGACATCGAATGGGCCGAAGACGAAGGCGGCAACCTGTTTTTCCTCCAGACCCGCCCCCTGGGAATGGCCGCAGGCGACGATGAACAGCACCCGCCCGATGTGTCCGGTCTGGAGCTGCTGCTCTCGGCCGGCCAGACTGCCTCGCCGGGCCAGGTTTCGGGAAAGGCGGTTCAAGCCCGTCCCGATCTTCAGCCGGAAGCGGCCGAAGGCGCCATCCTCATTTCACGGACGGCTGCCCCCGACCTGGCACCCTTCATGGTCCGGGTGCGGGGGCTCATCACGGACCTT
>JALOOE010000696.1 GCA_025454565.1 Anaerolineae bacterium | reverse complement strand
AGGACGATCGTCCGCCTCTGCCGCGTTCTGGGCTGAAGAATCAGGGACGAGGCAGCGGCCTACTACTCACTGGCCGATGCGAGGGCCAATTGCGCACGCAACCCGCCCGCCCACTCCCGGATCACCGGCCAATTACGCCGATCGCCGGGTTGAGCCTGGATGACCACCAGCACGAAGAGCATCTGCAATAGCTTCAGGCGGTAGAACTCGAGCTTGCCGCCAAAGACCGCGATGCTCACAGGCTTGACCTGCGGCGCCGAGCGCAGGACGGGCCGCAGATAGTTCGTCACCGTGGCATATCGTTCTTTGAGGCCCAGGCGGTTCGCATTTTTGGGCGCTTTTGCGAGCACCGGATCAATGCAGAGCGGAATTGCGCCGATTCTGGTTTCGCCGGTCTGTGTCAGGCTCATGGCGGTCAGGAAATAGGCGACCGGCACCCGGCTGAGCGCCTGCTGGTGCTTTTTCACGAATCTGACGGCCGCCTTGTGCCAGCCCATGATCATCGGACCGCCAATTACCACAGCCGTGTAGGGCGCGAGATCGGCGACCTCTTCGAGCCGGCGCAGATCCACCTGCGCGCCCTGCTTGCCGAGCTCCTCCCCGATGACCACAGCCACTTCCTCGGTCGTTCCGGCGTTGGTCGTATAGGCAACCAAAATCTTCTCCATCTGCGCCACGGCCCCTCCCTGTGCCGGGTCGGATTTGCCCAGCAGACTATACCTTCCGTATACGCTGATTCGAGCCGCTGGTTGCGCTGCCTAACACACGCCTTTCGTATGAGTAATGACGGAATAGCGAGACGCTGGTCGCCCTCAAAGCCGCTGGGCACGGTGTCTACGACACCGACCATCTTGACCATCTTCTGCGGCATCGTCGCAGAACCGGCCCCCTTCACGTTGCGATGTCGCGATATGGCACAGCACCACGGTAGCACACCTACGCGGCCGCCGCGACCTGCTGCGGCGGCGCGCTTGCTTTGTCCATGAACAGCGCCAGCATCGGGATCTGCGCCGACCAGAGGATCACCGGCGTGTAGAACGCGAAGGAGACCGCGATCATCGCGCCGATCCACTTGAACGTCGCATCGCCCGTCCTGAACGCGTCGCGCAGGATCAGGATCAGCACACCGACCCCCTGAACCACCAGTAATGCGTTGCGGAGCAGGCTCCAGTTGTACGGTGGGACGATCTGCTCCCAATGGTTTGCCGGAAAAGCCATGATGATCAAGCGCACGGCGCCTGCCCCCAGCAGCGTCCACCCGGCGATTCCCAACGATTTGTGGAAGCGCAACCGCCAAATGTCGACCAGCAGCATATAGAAGAGCGTGACGGTGTAGGCGGTGGAAAGCGCGCCCAGGCCAACCAGCGCGGGATTCGCCTCGAGTCCGCCCAGGGCGTATGCCACAACGCGAAAACCCACGTGCCCCGTGTCGCCCAATGCCAACAGCGCGAACGCCCACGTCAGCCGTTTGGCGACGGGCCGATCCGCCGGCAGCACCCTCGTTTGGCGCCGCGCCATCATGACGACCAACGTCCAGATGACGATCAGATACGTCACGTTGAAGATGACCTCGACCCAAATGCGCATGCTTTCGGACATCGGCTGCTCCATTTTTTGCGTTCGACGAGGAAAGAGTATAATAGCGAGAGGATAGTTTAGTTAGATGAAATATACGCAAACATGAAGCATTTGTCAAATTCGGTGTCCTGGATCTCATGAGCGCACGCGCATGAACGAGCCCGAACTCACCCAACTCTTGCTGGACTGGTCGACGATCTTCGTTCGGCTCTCGATGCACGACTTCAACCGTTTTGCGCGTGGCGGCGGTCTTTCGCTGGCGCAGATGAGCGTGCTGATGCATCTGCATTACAACGGTCCGCGCGAGGTGATGGGGTTTGCGGAGCTCATGCAGGTGTCGCCCGCCGGCGCAAGCCAGATGATCGAGCGCCTGGTGCAGTCGGGGCTGGTGCAGCGTATCGAGTCGCGTGACGACCGTCGCGTGCGCCAGGTTCACCTCACCGAACAGGGGCGGCAAGTGGTGCTGACGAGTATCTCTGCGCGCAGGCAGTGGGTCGAATCGTTGATCGCACGGCTGCCCGACGAGCAACGAGAAGCTGTCGGGCAGGCATTGCGGGTGCTCATCGATCGGGCGTCGGAATTGGAGTGACTGTGATCATCTCAACTTTAGCAGACTGGTTCACCACCCAACTTGCTTCCATGCCGTGGGGGATGCTGGCGTTACTATTCGTGCTGGCGTTGCTCTTCTCGGCGGTTGGCTTCTACCGCGTGGTCTATTTCATCAGTATCGGCTATGCCTTTTCGATCGTCGGGATGGCTGTGACCGTCATGCTTCTGCTGTTCCGTGATCTCACGTGGGCAGCAGCGCTGCATAACGCTCTGCTGATCATCTGGGGGTTGCGGCTGGGCATCTACCTGCTTCGCCGTGAGTTGCAGTCATCCTACGGCGCGGCGATGGTGGACGTCCACCAGCGCACCGCTAGGATGCCGTTTTCGCGTCGGGCGCTGATTTGGGTTGGCGTGTCGTTGCTGTACGTCATGATGTTCTCGCCGAGCCTGTTTAGCCTCGTGCCGGTCCGCGCGCCGACGGGCTGGCTTGCCACTGGCTCGCAGGTCGTCGGTCTGCTGCTGATGGCCGGCGGATTGGTGATGGAGGGCTTTGCGGATAAACAGAAGTCCGACTTCAAAGCGCGCTCTCCCAGGCTTTTCTGCAATACCGGCCTCTACCGCTGGGTCAGATGTCCCAACTACCTGGGCGAAATCACGTTTTGGGTAGGTAATTTTGTGGTTGCGCTGGCCTTCTACGCCACCGCGCTGCGCTTTAGCGTCAGCTTCATCGGCGCCCTCTGCATCGTCCTGATCATGATGGGATCGACCAAGCGTCTTGAGGAGTCGCAAGACAGGCGTTACGGCGCGCTGCCCGAGTATCAGGCCTACGTCAAGAGCGTGCCCGTGCTATTCCCGTTCGTCCCGATCTACAGTCTCAAGAACATCCGCGTGTTTCTTGAGTGAGCCTCCAGGCCGCTCCGATCGATGTTTGACAGAAGCCTGCTGCCGGCCTATACTCGTGCCAGCCCCGCGCTCGGCGTGTAAGGGCTGAGCGCGGAACAGCTCATTCCGTATCCTCACAGGTGGCCTCGCATGCCCTACCAATTCGTAAACGGATGTCTCCTGCGCTATGAGTTGTGGGGTGAAGGCCAGACGCCGCTGGTCCTGGTGCACGGGCTAGGGTCAAGCGCCGACGACTGGATGCTGCAGCTTCCGGCCTTTGCGCCGCACTATC
>JALOOE010000079.1 GCA_025454565.1 Anaerolineae bacterium | reverse complement strand
CCCGATGGTGCTCACGGCTACGACATTGCCACCACCGAAGAGGCGTTTTACGGCCTTTTGACCGATTTGCGCTTCTTCCCCAACTCGCCCACCTTCACCGGGGCGGGCACGCCGTTGGGCCAGCTCGCGGCGTGTTTCGTGCTGCCGATCTCGGATGACTTGGGTAAGCGTTCCGATGGCATCTTCCAGACGCTGCGCGATGCGGCGTTGATTCAGCAAACCGGCGGCGGCAACGGTTTCTCGTTCTCGCGCCTCCGCCCCAAAGGGGATAGCGTCGCCACCAGCGCCGGAGTCGCCACAGGGCCTGTCGGCTTCCTGCGGACGTATGACGGCGCGTTCGGTGAGGTAGCGCAGGGTGGCACGCGGCGCGGCGCCAACATGGCCGTGCTGCGCGTCGATCACCCGGACATCGAAAACTTCGTCACCTGCAAAGCCAAAGAAGGCGAGATTGCCAACTTCAACATCTCGGTCGGCATCACCGATGCGTTCATGCAGGCAGTAGAGGACGACACCGACTTCCCGCTGATCAATCCGCGCGACGGCAAAGTATGGCGCCATGTTCGCAGCCGCGAGCTTTTCGACAAGATCGTCACCTTCGCCCACCACAACGGCGAACCGGGCGCGTTGTTCCTGGACGCGGCGAACCGCGCCAACCCGGTGCCGCATCTCTACGAGTTGGAAGCGACGAATCCCTGCGGCGAGCAATGGCTCGGCCCATACGAAAACTGCTGTCTTGGCTCCATCAACCTGGCCCAACACGTGACCGAGGGTAACCGGGTAGACTGGACCAAGCTGCGCGAAAGCACCGTCGTAGCGACCCGCTTCCTCGACAACGTGGTGGACGCCAACAAGTACGTGCCGGCGGTGCCGCAACTGCGCGAGGCTGCGCTGCGGGCGCGGCGTATCGGCCTGGGCATCATGGGGCTGGGCGACCTGATGTACTGCCTGGGCGTCCGCTACGGTTCGGCAGAGGGCCAGGAGTTTGCCGCGCAGATCATGGAGTTCGTGCGCTATCACTGTATGGCGACCAGCATCGCGTTGGCCGAGGAACGCGGCCCCTTCTCGGCGATTCAGGGCAGCATCTACGATCCTGCTGATCTCAAATGGACGCCGCCGCAGCCCCTCGCGCCGTATGCGCACGACTGGGGCCGTCCGCTCCTCGATTGGGATGAGATTGTTGCCGGTATCCGGCGCTACGGCATTCGCAACGCGGCGCAGACGACGGTCGCCCCCACCGGCACCATCGGCACGGTAGCCGGCTGCGAAGGCTACGGCTGCGAGCCGGTCTTCGCCCTGGCCTACACGCGCACGGTGAAAGACGGCGATCGCGATCTCAAGCTGACCTATACCAGTCCGCTGTTCGAGCGGGCCTTGGCTGCCGCCGGGCTGGACCAGGATGCGCGCGCACGGATCAGCGAGATTGTCAGCCTGACGGGCGGCTGCCAGGATGTGCCGCAGGTGCCGGAGGCGCTTCGCCGCGTGTTCGCCGTCTCATCCGACATCACCGCCGAGGAGCACGTCTGCATGCAGGCGGCGATCCAGGCGTTCGTGGACAACTCGATCTCGAAAACGATCAACTTCTCATCGACCGCCACTGTGGAGGATGTGAAGCAGGCGTATCTGCTCGCCTGGAAGCTGGGCTGCAAGGGCCTGACCGTCTATGTCACGGGCAGCCGGCAGGAGGTGGTGCTGGAGACCAAGGCGACGGCCGAGAGCAAGGGCGCCTATGCCGCGGAGCAGGGGAGCGGGGGCGCGGGGGAGCGAGGGAGCGGCGCCAGTGAGGGTGCCACGCCGGTCATCTCGACGCCTGAACCGGCGTTCCAGGCGCAGCGCCGTCCGCGGCTTGGCGCCTTGCAGGGCACCACCTATCGCAAGGAGACGCCGCTCGGCACGGCCTATATCACCGTCAACGTCAACGGTCACGATCAACCGTTCGAGGTCTTCCTCAACGTCGGGAAGGCCGGCTCCGACGTGGCCGCGGTGTCCGAGGCACTGGGACGACTGATTTCGCTGGTGTTGCGGCTGCCATCGCCCCTCGATCCTCGTGAGCGGCTCAAGCTGGTCATCGATCAATTAGCCGGCATCGGCGGCGGACGCTCGATGGGCTTCGGCGCCAACCGGGTGCGCTCGCTGCCGGATGCGATCGCCCAGGTCATGCGCGAGCATTTGAACGGGCACTACGATGTGACGCCGATGGAAGACGCGATCAGCCCGGAGCCGTACGCCGAGCAGTTGGCGCTCCCCATCGTCGACCGCCCGATCGGCGACCTGTGCCCCGATTGCGGTCAGGCGTCCTTCATCCCGACCGAGGGGTGCCGGAAGTGCTACGCCTGCGGGTATAGCGAGTGCTGAGCGCGTCAGCCGACGCGAGAGCTTGCTGAGCAAGGAGGCCGGATGGGACACATCCGGCCTCCTTGACTTCGTAGTCCGGCGAAAACCAGATAACGAGAACGCTCCGTAAGAAACCTGTATCATGCTTGCACTGACGCTCCGCGTTGCTGTTGACACCCCGGAACAGATATGCTACACTGGACTTTGTCTACAGGTTAGCTTCATGCAGTAGCATTACCCCCAATTAAGGAGGCAAAACCTGATACGACGCAATCACACTGTCAGTGTATCCTCAAGTGTTCCCGGCCTGTGCAGGCTGACAGGAGCCTCGCCGGGCATGGTGTTGGGGCGCTGCCCGCCCGGGTAGTTGCTCAGGAAACGTGTCGTCAACTTCGAGCCGTCGCTTTTTGCTGAGTTGGAGTATCCAAAGGAGGGATGACAATGTCTACCAATCGCAAGTGTATCGTGCTCAGCGTGGTCGTGATTTTGAGCATGGTCATCAGTGCGTGTGGCCCGGCGGCCACACCTGTACCTCCCACAGCGGCTCCGAAGGCTGCTGAGCCAACCAAAGCACCCGAACCAACCAAGGCTCCTGCACCAACCGCAGCGCCCGCAGCAACCAAAGCCCCAGAACCCACGAAAGCGCCCGAACCGACCAAGGCGGCTGCGCCAACCGCGGCCCCTGCAGCCGCTGCCGGTGGCGATACGACGGTGTTTGGCACCAAGCTGCCCGCCGACGCCGCGCCCTACAACATGCAGACCTGGGTCGAGCCGTGCGACATCAAGGGCAACCACATCACCTTCGACTTCCAGGTGCAGGTCTACCAGCGCTTCTGCGGCTCTGATCTGTTTCAGGATCAACTGGTCAACCTGGACAAGGACTTCAACGTCATCCCCAACTCGGCCGAGAAGTGGGAGGTCTCGCCGGATGGCCTGACGTGGACGTTCCATATCAAGAAGGGCTTGCAATGGTCTGATGGAACACCCGTGACGGCTCACGATTGGGTCGCGACCTATCAGTACCTTCCCGATCCGAAGCACGCGTGGGATTTCGCCTGGTTCTACGCCGGCGTGCTGAAGAATTGGGATGAGATCGTTGCCGGCGAGAAGCCCGTGACCGAGCTCGGCGTTAAGGCCGTGGACGACTACACCTTGCAGTTTACTACCAAGGTGCCGTGGCCGGCCTTCCCCTCGATGATGCAGTTCGGTTTCCTGCTCTCCAAGGCTCAGATGGCGAAGTACGGCCCCCTGTACAACAGCAAGGTCGAGACCAGCCTGTCGGCTGGGCCGTTCAAACTGACCAAGTTGGAGCCGGGCAAAACCATCGAGATGGTCGCTAATGACAAGTACAAGGGCTTCCGGCCGCCCAAGTTGCAGAAGGTTACCGTCCAGTACATGGACACGAGCACGGAATTCGCCGCCTTCCAGAACAAAGAGATCGACCATGTCGCCTACGAGGTGCTCAGCCCGGCGGACTTCGACATGATCCAGAAGGACCCGGTGTTGAAGGCGAACTACTTCCCCCATTTCGGCGACTTCCGCACCGACTATCTCGTGATGGACACCTACAACAAACCGTTCAACGACATCAACGTGCGCAAGGCGTTCGCGAAGGCCGTAGACCGCGAGGCCATCGTCAAGAACGTGCTGACGCCGATCAAGGGCAAGCCGGCCTACTCCTTCCTGATGCCCGGCTTCCCGGCCTCTGATACGACAGGCAAGCTGAAGGATCTGCAGAGCTACGATTGCCCGGCGGCCAAGGCCCTGCTGGCCAAAGCCGGCTACCCCGACGGCAAGGGCTTCCCCAAGCAGGAGATGTGGCTGCGCAACGAAGCTCCGGCGTGGCAGGCAGTATTCCAGGCCGTGGCCGCGTCCATCTCGAGCTGCCTCGGTGTGCAGATCGACGTCTCCAACAAAGACTACAAGGTCTACATGGATGCCCTGAACGCCAAGCCGACCAAGGTCACCCTCGGCGCGATCTCCTACGGCATGGACTACCTGGATCCATCGAACATGCTCGGCATCTGGCTCTCCTCTGGGCGGCACTCCTGGAAGAACGACCAGTTCGAGAAGTTAGTCAAGGATGCCAGCAGCATGACCGGCGACCCGGCCAAGCGCAACCAGATGTTCATGGACGCGGAAAAGATCCTGGTGGATGACGTGGGCGGCATCTTCATCGACCATCGCTGGCTGGGCGATCTGTTCCAGCCGTACATCCTGGGCGATTGCTTCCGCAAGCCCGACTCGATCGGGATCTCGGCCTGGCACTGGGGCAACGACTGGTGCTGGGGTGACTTCTACGTCTCGAAGGACGTGGCAAACGTCAAGACCTACCGGAACAAGTAGTTGAGGCTGGACGTGCCAGGCACTGGCGACCTGTGGTCGCTCGAAGTGCCTGGCACGTTGCAGTTTCGGTTTTCGCCACCCGTCGCGAGGGCACCGCATGGCGCGCTACTTATTGAGCAGAATCCTATCCCTATTCTTTGTGCTCTTTGCCGTCTCAGTCATCACGTTCACCTTGATGCATTCGGTGCCCGGCGGCCCGTTTGATGAGGGCAAGCAGCGCCTGCCCGAAGCGGCGAAGGCCAATATCCTGCGCAAGTACGGCCTCGACCAGCCGATCTATATCCAGTATGCCAAGTACATGTGGAACGCGCTGCATCTCGACTTCGGCATTCCTTATCAGGTGCCGACGGAGACCGTCATGTCGTTGATCCGCAAGACCTGGTTCATCACGTTCCAGGTCGGCATTATGACCGTAATGCTGGCATTTGGGGTGGGCATCGTTGTAGGCACCGTTGCGGCATATCGGCGCGGCTCGTGGATCGATACGGGCGTAACTTTCTTCGCTATGCTGGGAACCACGCTGCCGAATTTCGTTGTGGCCTTGTGGTTGATCCTTGTGTTCGCCTACGGGCTCAAGCTGCTGCCATCAGGAGGCTGGAATGAGCCGAACGACTGGCTGATCCAAGGAGTCTTTTCTAAAGATTGGATCCTGCCTGTGTTGGCGTATGCGCTGTTGCCGATGGCCATTGTCGCCCGGTATACTCGCGCCAGCATGGTCGATGCCTTGCAGTCGGATTACGTGCGGACAGCACGGGCAAAAGGGCTGCGCGACCGGAACATACTCTCCCGGCATGTGCTGAAGAATGCCGCCATCCCCATGGTGACCGCCCTCGGCCCCATCGTTCCTGACCTGATCACAGGGTCGATCTTCATCGAGGCAGTGTTCCGCATCCCTGGTCTGGGCAAGTACTTCGTCACCAGCACCTTCAATCGGGATTACCCGATGATCATGGCGTTGATGCTGCTGATTGCCCTGATATGGGGCATCACTTACATCGTCACTGACGTGCTTTACGCCGTGCTCGATCCGCGCGTACGACTTGGCGGCACCATGCAATGAGTAAGGCCAGTATGGTAGCTACAAGCACAGTTGAGGAATCGACTCAACTCAAAATCTCTGGACGGCAGCGGACCTTGTGGAGCGACGCAGTGCGTCGCTTCTCCCACAATCGCCTGGCGATGGTCGGCTTGGTGCTGGTCCTGTTCTTCCTTTTCCTGGCAATCTTTGCAGACGTCCTGGCTCCGTACCGTTACGATGTCGCCGACTTTTCCAAGGTCTTGCAATTCCCCTTCATCGACCCCAGCCATCCTCTCGGCAATGACGAAGTCGGGCGGGATTTTCTGAGTCGCCTGATCTTCGGAGCGAGAACCTCTCTTATGGTGGGCTTGGCGGTGCAGATTATCGCATTCGGCGTCGGCATACCCCTGGGTGCGTATGCAGGCTATCGCGGCGGGACCTTCGACTTCGCTGTGATGCGGGTGATCGATGTCATGACGGCCTTTCCCGCTCTGCTCTTCGCTATCTTCCTGATTACGGTCTGGGGTGGCGGGCTAGAGAAGGTCATCCTGGTGCTTGGCTTGACGAGCTGGATCGGCGCGACGCGCCTGGCGCGCGCACAATTCCTGACCTTGCGCGAAAAGGAATTCGTGGGAGCCGCTCGGGCCATTGGGGCAACCGAAAATCGCGTCATCTTCCGGCACATTTTGCCCAACGCTATGACGCCGCTAATCGTCGCCGTGAGCTTCGGCATCCCGGCCGCCATCTTTGCCGAAGCCAGTTTGAGCTTCCTGGGGATCGGTGTTAACGACCCACTGCCCAGTTGGGGCAAAATGGTCGGTGTCAGCGGCGCCTATGTTCGAGTCTACTGGCACGTCGCTCTATTTCCTACGATCCTGATCGCTTTGACAATGTTGGGGTTTTCCTTTCTTGGCGATGGACTGCGCGACGCTTTGGATCCGAAACTTACCATCGAGTGATGATCTCGCGAGGTTGGGACTATGACTAGAACTCTGCCACGGCTCGGATTCGTCCTGTTATTATCGATCATTTTGGCGGCTTGCGGTGGAGCCAAGGGGGGGACATCGAACGCTACAGTGGAGGGAATTCCTACCCCTCAGGGAGTCTTCGGGCAGGCTACCAGCGTCATGACGCCGCTGCCAGCCGCCGCGACCGCACAACCGGCCGGCAGCGGCGATCCGGTCGCCGGGAAGACAGTCTACGATAACAAATGCACCAGTTGCCACGGCGCCAAGGGCGAAGGAGTCGAAGGCAAAGGCAAGGGGATTGCCACGTGGACCATGTCCGCCGGCGACTTCGACGATCTTCTGCGCACAGGCGCCAAAGGCAGGCTGGGCAACGAACACCTATACGGCCCATCGCAGATAAGTCCAGGCGGCGTTGAGAATTTATTCGCCTACGTTCGGTCGCTACAAGGGAAGTGATGAACCGCATCGCACGTGCTTTTGTCAAGACGGGCCTGCCATGGGTCGGGCTGGCCTTGATTATCCTGGTGACGGGCTGCACCGCACCTCTCACCGCGCCAACCGCCATCCCCCATACCGCCACGCCGAGCGGCACGGCGGTACCGATGCCTACCATTACGCCGATTCCCGGCATCCAGGCCACTTTGACGGCGTTGCCAAAGCAGCCGCCTCTTCCGCCAAGCGAGGCGCAAAGATACCAAGAATTACGGGCAGCCGTCGAACGCTGCAACGCCTACAACGAAAACCGGAAGACTGGCATTCTCGCCCAAATCGGCTATGTGCTACAACCGGCCACGATGCCCTCCGATTTCCTGTTGCTGTATGGTGATGAATGGCGTGGTCGGCTGATCTATGGCTCCGCCTATCTCTCGGCACTGGAGTGGAAGCTGGCGGGGCGGGATCGCTCAAGTTGTCTTTACCCCATCGGTGTTTCGTTCAATGCCCTCCTGCGGGATTTGCATCAAAACACGTTCCCGGAATTCGAGTGACAAGTAACGGGCGTTACGCACTCTTGGCGTCCACCATCTTTCTCTCCAGGCGCCTGCTAAAATGACCTTCGAAGTCACAGGCCAACATGGGTTGGCATGACCTCGAAGGTCTTTCTTTTTCGTTCCTATGGTATAATCACCGCCCATGAAACATGTGGGCGGTCGCGTGGCGCGCGGGCTGGGATTGGTGCTGGGCGTGGGGGTGGCTTCGCGCTCCTCGCCTGGCAGGTGGATCGCCTGGGGCAGCGCGATGATGTGCGCAAGTCGGACGTCGTCGTGGTGCTCGGCGCACGCGTGGAGCCTGACGGTCAACCAGGCCCGGACCTGTCCAGCCGGATCGCGCACGCGGTCGAGGTGTGGAAGGCCGGTCAGGCGCCGTATATCATTTGCACGGGCGGCTTCAAGAACGAGCGTCTGTCGGCGGCAGCGGTGTGCCGCCGCGTGGCCATCCAGCTCGGCGTGCCGGCCGACCGCATCGTCCTGGCCGATGGCACAAGCAACACGGCCGAGGATGCGCACGCCGCGGCCCAGGTGATGGCGGCCCGCGGCTGGCGCACCGCGATTTTGGTCAGCCATCCGCTGCACCTGTTTCGGTCACGCTGGCTGTTCGAACGCGAGGGCGTGCAGGCCATCACCAGCCCGACTTCCACTCGTGTGGATCGCATCGACCCGCGGTTGCGACTATTCTACACGGCTCGTGAAGCCGGCGCCGTCGTCGCAACACTCCTGGAAGGCTGGGGCTGGCTGCCGGCGGATTGGAAGTCGCAGTTGCAGGAGTGGAGTCACGGATTATCGTAGGATGAGTTGAAGCTGGAAGCTCGATACTGGAATCAATGACTGCCTGGAAACAAACCGCCGCCGCGAAAACGGTATTAGGCCGGGAGACCGGCACAACCTACAAGGATCATGGCGGCCGGCTCACCGTGGCGCTGGCCTACCCGAATCGCTACTACGTCGGCATGTCGAGCCTGGCGCTACAGATCCTCTATCGCACGTTCAACGCCGAACCCGATGTGGTCTGTGAGCGCGTCTTCTGGGATGAAGCCCTTCTCGCCACCGCGCCGTTAGTGACCCTGGAGTCTCAGACGCCCGTGGCCGAGTTCGACGTCTGGGCGTTCACCATCTCGTTTGAGATGGACACTTTCAACGTCGTGACGATGCTCCGACAGGCGGGCGTGCCACCGCTCGCGGTTGACCGGTCGGACGCGGACGGGTCGCCGCTGTTGATCGCGGGTGGGCCGGGGATCTCAGCCAATCCAGAGGTGCTGGCGCCCTTCTTCGACGCGATCGTGATCGGCGAGGCCGAGGATCTGCTGCCGCAACTGATCGACCTCCTGCGCGATGGCGTCCATGAAGCGCGCGAGGCGCTGCTCGAGGCGCTGGATCGCCTGCCCGGCCTCTACGTGCCGAGCCGCCACGCTTCGAGCCCAAGCCGCCAAATCGAGCGACTTTGGGTCGCGGACATGGCAAAAACCGAGCCGGTGTCGTGCATCTATACGCCCGACACGGAGTTCGGCCACATGCACCTGATGGAGATCGCGCGCGGTTGCGGTCGCGGGTGCCGCTTCTGCCTCGCCGGGTATGTCTACCGGCCGCCTCGCGAACAGTCGCTCGACCGCATCCTCAATTGGGCGCGCGGGGCGTTGGCGTTGCGGCTGCCGGTCTACGCGCACGGCGGGCCGACGGGCGGTCGTGCGCCCGGCATCGGCCTGGTCTCCGCGGCCGTGTCCGATCATGCGCACATCGACGAACTGGCGACGGAGCTGCGCGCCATGGGCGCACGGATCAGCGTCAGCTCCATGCGCACCGATCCGATCAGCGTGCCGCTGGTGCAGGCGCTGGCGGCGAGCGGCGCGCAAACACTCACC